>NZ_JAWVPQ010000002.1:0-192105 GCF_046592795.1 Streptococcus sp. TATVAM-FAB8 | reverse complement strand
TTCCTCTAGACAACTATTGTGTCAAAGTAGTCGAAAGTCGATGAGAGGATCTATCCTCCACCAAGGGTAATCTGGTTTTAACACTCCCCCGCCTCCAGCAAAGACTTGATTTCCACCCTCAACACACGCAAGCTCTTCAGCTGTCATTGGGGCAAATTGTTCAACCGTTTTTTTGTTCATTTTAATGTCTCCTAAATTGTTTTTGTCATCGCGATTGACAAGTTTTATTTTATCAGAATTTTCGCACAACAGCCGTCTATGTCGTAAACAGTTGTTTTTTCATCGTAAACGGTAAACTTTTCAATAATCCTTACCGTTTGCGACTGAATATTAACCGTTTATGACTTGAGCGTTCACAGCTATACATTTTATGGCATAATAAAAGCGATATTGGTAACTGAAATTTTTAGGAGATTAACAATGAGTTTGATTATATTTTATAAATTAGTGATGTCACAGCCTTGGCATGACTTTTCAACAGTAGTGGCAAGTTTAACTCATCATCTATTTTAAGCATAAAAAAAGCAACTCTTTCGAGTTGTTTTTTTATTATAAACCGACTTCTTTCAATGCGTCAGCTAATTTTGCAAAGTCTGCAATTGATAAAGCTTCACCACGAATTGATGGTTTGATTTCTGCCATTTCAAGAGCTTTTTCAAGTTTAGCTTTAGTTTCTTCTGCTTTCCCGAAGTGACTTGTCAAGTTGTTCCAAAGGGTTTTACGACGGTGAACAAAACTGATTTTAGCAATGCGGAAGAAAAAATCTTCGTCTTTAACTTGAACAAGTGGTTGTTCACGACGTGTCATTTTTAAGATGGCTGAATCAACGTTAGGCGCTGGCACAAAGACTGTACGTGGCACGATGAAAGCAACTTTTGCTGTCATGTAGTATTGCACCGCAATTGAAAGTGAACCGTAAGCTTTGGTATTTGGTTCTGCTGAGATACGGTCCGCCACTTCTTTTTGCATCATCACGACAAATTCTGCAAATGGAATTTTTGATTCAATCAAGTGCATCAAGATTGGTGTTGTGATGTAGTAAGGAAGGTTTGCTACGACCTTGATTGGAAGGTCTGGGTTAGCAAATTCTTTGATACGGCTTTGAAGGTCTGATTTCAAGATATCTTCATTGATGACTTTGACATTGTCAAAATCGCGAAGCGTATCAGCCAAAATCGGAATCAAACGGTCGTCAATTTCAAACGCCATAACTTCAGCAGCATTTTCAGCCAAAAATTCTGTCAAAGCACCGATACCAGGACCAATTTCGATAACGTTGACATTCTTATCAATCTCAGCAGTATCTACAATTTTTTGTAGAATGTTAGTATCTGTCAAAAAGTTCTGTCCAAATGATTTTTTAAAGGTAAATCCATGACGCTCAAGGACAGCACGCGTCACACTGTAATCAGCAATTCTCATAATTTATTTAACTACCTTATCCACAAGTTATCCCCAGAATAAGGTTTTGTCATTCCTTTCGTTTCTGTCAATGCAAGTTACTATTGTATCACATCTGGCTTAAACGTGAAACACTTCTGAGCTTTCGCATGGTAGCTGTGATGTGTAATTGTTTTTCTAAATAATTGGTATTCAGTCGTTTTTTCTTGGCTTCTCTTGGTAAATAGAGATAGAGGCATTCACTTCCTGCTCGCAAGATTTCATCACCAAAGTCAGTTTCTAACAGGTCAGCTAACTTATCCTGCGAAAACTGGTCATTTGTAAAAACAAGGTGAACACGTGAAACGTCATAGCGTTCATCAAAGGGATTTTCAATAATTGCCGTTGTAAGCTGCGGTTGCTCTTTAAGAACAACAGATAAATCAGCTCCGATTTTTTCCTTAATCGTATCATGAATCAAGGTGCAAATAGCATCATCAGCTAAATCCGTCTCAAAAACAATATTGCCACTTTGAATATAAGTCTTGACGTTTTCAAGCCCTGCTTCTGTCAAAATCTCAACAAGATAAGTCATTTTAGGAATCCGATTTTGACCAACTGGTGTGACACCTCGCAAGAGTGCGACTTTTTTCATTCTTCGTATTTCTCCATCGCTTCTTCGACTTCAGCCAGAGTGATGCCAAAGAGTTCTAAGCGTTTAAGGAGTTGTTTGCCGTTGCTGTAGCCAATACGGAGTTCTTCTCCGAGGTATTCACGGCGTTTGCGGCTATCGCCACCCATTAACAGCCCCATGCGCATCAAATCAGCTTTTGTAATGTCAAATTGGTTGTCATCATCAAAGTTCCCTAAAACACCTTTAAGAGCCTTTTGTAAATCTTCAAAGCTGGCATGTTCGACACCAAGTGAACGTCCTTTGCTTTTTGATTTTGGAACGGCTTCACTACGATTTAAAAAGGCGTGTTTGACATTAGGAATAGCATTCATGATGATTTTACGAATGCGTTCGCCATTGTAATCAGGGTCAGTAAAGACGATAACACCACGAAGATTATTTAATTTTTCGATGCGTTCAAGGTCGTCATCGTTGATAGCTGAACCGCGTGTTTCGTAAGTGTCCACGTCGTAAAAGCGACGCAAATTTGCAGTATCGTCTTTCCCTTCAACGACTAAGACTTCTTGGATTTTAATTTTTTCAGTCACAGTTAAATAACCTCTTTGCATTGTCTGATGTTGCTTTTGCCACTTCTTCGCTTGTTAATCCACGAAGTTCAGCAATTTTATCTACAACATAGCGAGTATAAGCGGTGCGATTTTCACGGCCTCGTTTTGGAACTGGTGCAAGATATGGTGCATCCGTTTCAACTAAAATCTTATCAAGCGGTAATTTTTGCGCAGCTTCTTGAACATCAAGAGCTTTTTTAAATGTGACAACACCTGAAAATGAAATCATCATGCCAAGCTCGACAAAGCGCTCTGCCATTTCCAAAGAACCAGAAAATGAGTGAATAATCCCACCACGTGGTCCAACACCGACCTCTTTGATAACTTTGTAAGTATCTTCCATAGCGTCGCGTGTGTGGACAATAAATGGCAAATTGTGGTCTTTTGAAAGTTGAATCTGGCGTTTGAAAACTTCGATTTGAACCTCTTTAGGGTCCTCCATCCAGTAGTAATCAAGGCCAATCTCACCTAGACCAATCACTTTTGGGTGTGAGAGATTTGAGACAATCATGTCCTCGATTTCTTGATTATAAGAACCTGCTTCTGTCGGGTGCCAACCAATTGTGGCGTAAATTTCTGGGTATTCTTCAGCTAACTCAATAGCGCGTTTAATAGTTGGTGCATCAAATCCAACAACATTATGTCGAGTGACGCCCAATTCTTTTGCAAGTGCCAATTCTTCTGCTTCACGCCCAGCAAAATCATCAGCATTCAAATGCGTATGTGTATCAAATATTTCCATGGTTTTATTATAACACAGACCGCAAGAGACACCAAAGCAAGTGCCAGGAAAATCAGGGAAAGTTAGATATAATATTAAACAAAAATATTCTTATGCAATCGTTTGCTTTGTGACGATAATTCTTTATAATAAAGGTATATTCAACAAAAGAGGAAATCTTGGTTATGCTATCTTACTTGTGGAAATTAAAAAAAGAAAATCTCATTTTACTTATTGTTATTGTGTTTTGGGTTGCAACTAATGTTATGAGTTCACTGTCTTTAACATGGATGCTTGATGCCTTAATAAAAAGCAATTGGAACCAATTTATTTTTTGGTCTTGCATTGATGTTCTTTGTTGGGCTGGCTACAGTCTCCTACAAATTTGGAAAGATAGTCTGAAAGAAAAACTCTGCCAAAAAGAAGTGAATTTCATACGAGATGATTTACTAAATTCCTTAATTGTTAACACTTATTCTGGCAATAACCATCACACCAAATCTGAATACAACTCATGGTTGATTAATGATATGAATCTTTTAAAAGATAATGGATTCAAACAATTTTATGATGCTATTGAAAGTATTGTAACAGTCGCTTTAAATGCTTTTGCCATTATCTATTTCCACTGGTTATTACTCATCGTCAGTATTATAATGACAACCTTCGTTTATTTTATTCCTAAAGTTTTTGAGGGAAAAATCGCTCTAAGAACCGAAGAAGTATCCAATACCTCTAATCAAGCATTAAATAGAACAAGTGACTACCTAGAGGGCTTTGAAATCTTCTATCACAATAATCAAACCGACTTTTTTAAAAATCGTATTTTAACTGATTTTAGTAAACTTATCAAATCTAAAGTCACGCTAACTAGAGAATCAAGTAGCGCTAATTCCCTTTCCATGATGTCAAGTATTATCGCACAAGTTATAATCTTCATTGCAACAGGTTATTTAGTTATCAAGGGTGAAATCACTACGGGGGTTATCTTTTCAATTGCTAATCTAACTAGCTGCCTATTTAATTACACTAGAGGAGCTGCATACAATATCGTCACATATAAAGCAACTACTAAACTAATTGATAAATACCCTAAAACAATTTCAACCAAAAGAACTATTAGTCTAACAGATTTTAACCAAAACATCACTTGTCATCGGTTAAGTCTCCGTTTCGATAATGGAAAACAAATTACCTTTCCCGACTTTACAATTTCAAAAGGCGAAAAAGTTGCCCTTATTGGCAGCTCAGGTGCAGGGAAGTCAACACTCATTCGTATTTTAACTGGAGAATTAACAGATTATGACGGTGACATTTATTTAGATAGCCATAACTATCAAGAAATATCACTAGAAAGTTTACAAAATATTTTTGCTTTAATTCCGCAGAAAGCTCATCTTTTTAAAGATACATTACGTACTAACCTCACGCTTGGTCGTTCTGTGGATAAGAATTTTTTTAAAGAGGTTTTAACTTTTGCACATGTGGATAAGTTTATCGGCAAAGGCTTAGATACTACTTTCCAAGATGATTTATCTGGAGGTCAAGCTGCCAGAATTGCTATTGCTAGAGAATTACTCGGTAATAAGCCAATTGTCATTATGGACGAAGCGGTATCTAATCTTGATAAGCTAACTGCTATTGATATTGAAAGAAAGCTACTACAAACAAACGAACTCACTGTCATCATGATTACTCACCACTTATACGATGAAAATAGAGCTTTATTTGACCAAATTATAAAACTCTGAACGTTCTTAATTACCTCCTTTTTATCATTCGCTTTTTGTGCAACAAAAATACTATTTTACTTATAATCAAAAATAAGATACAATAATATCCTAACGTTATTCAAAATATTGTGTATTAATATTCGTAAAAAGGAGAAGTAATGTCTACCAACAATCGTTATGTCATCGCAAGTTGTGGTGTTATCTTGCATTTAATGCTAGGCTCTACCTACGCTTGGAGTGTTTATCGTAATCCTATTATTGCTGAGACTGGCTGGAATCAATCAGCGATTGCCTTTGCTTTTTCGCTTGCCATTTTCTGTTTGGGCATGTCGGCTGCATTTATGGGGCAAGTTGTGGAAAAATTTGGACCTCGTGTTACTGGTACCATTTCTGCAATCTTATACGCTTCTGGAAACGTCCTGACAGGCTTTGCTATTGCCCAGCATAGTATCTTTCTGCTTTATCTTGGTTATGGTGTCCTTGGCGGTATCGGGCTGGGTACGGGCTATGTCACACCCGTATCAATGATTATCAAGTGGTTTCCTGATAAACGTGGGCTGGCAACTGGGCTAGCTATCATGGGATTTGGCTTTGCCTCTCTTTTAACCAGTCCAATTGCGCATTTTTTAATCACCAAATATGATGTTATCAACACCTTTTACCTGTTAGGGGGAGCTTATTTTCTGGTCATGCTTATCGTCTCACAGTTTCTCAAATTTCCATCCTACAGTGAACAGGATACTGACGACAGTCATAAGCAATTAAGTCAAGGTATTGGAGCTAAAAAAGCCTTAAAAACAGTTGAATTTTACCTGCTCTGGCTAATTCTCTTCATCAACATTTCTTGTGGGCTTGCCTTAATCTCTGTTGTCTCACCTATGGCACAAGATGTAGCTGGCATGACTGCCAACCAAGCTGCCATTATCGTTGGGCTTATGGGAATTTTCAATGGCTTTGGAAGATTGCTCTGGGCTAGCTTGTCAGACTATATCGGTCGTCCGCTGACCTTCCTTATTTTATTTGTTGTTAATATCCTCATGACCGTATCGCTCATGTTCCTTCACGCGCCAGCATTGTTCACCATTGCCATGGCTGTGCTCATGACTTGTTACGGAGCTGGCTTCTCACTCATTCCACCATATCTTAGCGATATTTTCGGTGCTAAGGAGCTGGCAACCATGCACGGCTATATTTTAACAGCTTGGGGAATGGCTGCGCTAGCAGGTCCAATGCTGCTTGCTGTCACATACTCAGCAACCAAATCATACACAAGTACTCTTATTGTCTTTATCCTACTCTATCTACTTGCACTAGCTATTACACTTTGGCTAAAATCACAAAAAGAAAATAAATATTTATCATAAAAATAACCCCCTAGCCTGTGGTGAGCAAGCTAGGGGGTTCTGTGTAATAATATTGTCTATTTTTTCAGAGTAAACACAAATTTTAAAGGGTATTCAATACATTTTAAGGAGTAAAGTGTTGAATTAATGTAAAAATTGGATTAGGATTCCTCCAAGGATGAGGACGATTGCACCGCCAAGTCGGTTTGCCATTTGGGCAAAGGCAATCATTTCCATGCGATCTGCCGCAGAAAGCACAGCGATGTTACCAGTACCACCCATTGAATTGTTAATCATACCAGCTCCGATAGCTGTCTCAACTGGATACATGCCAAGCACTTGACCTAAAATCCAGCTAGCAAGTCCCATTGATACTACTGATGTTAAGCTGATAAGGACGAATTGCCATGTCATGGCTTGTGCAAGTGATGACAAGTCAATCATAGCAAGTCCGATACCTGCAAGAACGGCATGTGTCAAATTCACCATAACAACACGGTTAAACATGACAACTGCTTCTTCTAACTCTTTAGGCACGATATCAAGAGCTTTTAAAATAAAGACAATGATAATCATAAAGGCATAGCTATGCACTTTTGGTACAAGGACATTTAGAATGACACCAACAAGGAAAAGGGCAAAAGCAAGCATCATTCCGACACCAACCTTAGTTGGGTCAAGTGGTGCAGTTGATTTTTTCAAATCATCTTTATCCACAGGGATAAGCACACCGTGTCCGTTGAATTTTGTTTTAGCAAAGCCACGCGCAATCACGATAGCTCCAATAATGGCAAAAATGTTACCAAGTGTTGTAGCTGGGGCTAATTGTGACAAGACGTTTGAGGCATCTGTGTGAAGTCCTGCTGCGTAGATTTTTGATAAAGGAACAATCCCTGCTCCCATACCACCTGCCATTTGCGCAAAGGAGATATACATGACAGAATGTCCAAAGCCCTGACCAAGAAGAGCTCCGACAGCACCTGTTGCAAAGAATCCGACAACCATTGATAAAAGAGCAACAGGGATGAACTTAGCAGAGGCTTTCACCAAAAGTTTACGATTCATTCCCAAAATTGAACCGCAGATAAGGGCAGCGATGTAAAAATCTAGAAAGCCCCAATCACTCATAAAAGTCGATGTTGCTTCAACAACAGATTTTGGCACGAGACCTGTTGCGGCAAGCACCGCTGCTAAAAGAAGAGTAAATACTGAGCCACCACCGAGGTATGTATTCCAAAACGGTAATCTTTCACCGATGAAGTAAAAGAGGTGACCTAAAACAACAAGCATAAAGGTAATTCCCACCATGTTTAGTGGTAATTTACCCATAGCAATTACAGCAGCTAAAATGATAACCAGAGCCGTATAAAGTGGAGCGGAAACACCCGCAATTTTAACGTTCGAGAATTTTTTCATACGAATGGTTATCCTCCTTCATTAATATTTTGGATACCATTTAAGGTCACGAACAGCTTTAGCCATGTCTTTTTCTTCAGCTTGAGCTAAACCTTGTTCTTGAGCTTTTTTGGCAACAGCTTCCGCAACTTTGATAGAAACTTCAGCAACGTATTGGAATGGTGGAAGAACAGGTGCACCTGGTTGACCTGGATCTACAAGACCGCTAAGTGAGTGAGCAGCCGCACCAATCATTTCGTCTGTAAGAAGTGAAGCTTCAGATGCCAACATACCAAGACCAAGACCTGGGTAGATCAAAGCGTTGTTAGCTTGTCCGATTTGGTAATCAACACCTTTGTAGCTTACTGTACCTGAAGGCACACCAGTAGCAACGAAGGCTTTACCGTCTGACCATTCGATAACTTGCTCAGCAGTTGCTTCTAATTTCTTAGTTGGGTTTGAAATTGGGAAGATAACTGGACGTTCAGTGTTTTCACACATTGCTTCAACAACTTCTTTAGTGAAGGCACCAGCATCAGTTGATGTACCAACCAAGATTGTTGGTTTAACTGTTTTAATAACGTTAAGAAGGCTAGTCATATCACCGCAGTCAGCGAAGTCTTCACGTTTTTTAGCAAATGGTTTTTGAGCAGGTGTCAAATCTTCCATGTCATCGAAAAGAAGACCTTGTTTGTCAATCATGAAGAAGTGTTTGTAAGCTTCTTCTGGAGTCAAACCTTCTGAAACCATCTCAGCGTGAACGCGGTCAGCAATACCAGCACCAGCAGAACCACCACCGTAGCATAGGTAAACTTGGTCAGTTAGTTTTTCACCAGTGATGTCCATAGCACCGAAGATACCACCAAGAACTACGATACCAGTACCTTGGATGTCATCGTTAAATGTTGGAATTTCTTTTTTGTATTTGTTAAGAATGTTCGCAGCATTTGAACGACCGAAATCTTCCCAGTGAAGGTACAATTTAGGGAACATGTTTTCAGCTGTTTGAACAAATTTTTCGATGAATTCGTAGTATTGATCACCAGTGACACGTTCGTGGCGGTTACCAAGATACATTGGGTTTTCCAAAAGTTCTTTACGGTTTGTACCAGCGTCGATAACAAGTGGCATAACTGAAGCAGGGTCGATACCAGCAGCTGCAGTGTAGATCATCAATTTACCAACAGAGATGTCAACACCTTGAACACCCCAGTCACCGATACCAAGGATACCTTCAGCATCTGTTACAACGATCAAACGGATATCGCGGTCACCAGCAGCATTGCGCAAAGTTTCTTCAATGTTTTCTGGGTGGTTGATATCAAGGTATGCAGCGTATTGTGGGTCAACGTACAATTCACTGTATTCTTCGATTGTTTCAGCGATAACTGGATCGTACACAACTGGGTTAAATTCAACGATGTGTTGGTTGAATAGGTAGTAGAAAAGTGTACGGTTAGTGTTGAAGATTTCCATCAAGAAATGACGTTTTTCAAGATTTGATGGTTTACGCAAGAAGTGTTGGTAAGCTTGTTCAGCTTGTTCTTCGATTGTTTGAACGTAAGGTGGCAAAATACCAAGCAAACCAAGTTCTTTACGTTCTTCCATAGTAAAGGCAGTCCCTTTATTTAAAAACGGGTTATTTAGAATTTCATGTCCACGCATGATTTTTCCTCCTAATAAGCTATTAAATATGTAGAAAGATCTTATGCGGGTCATTATAAACTGCTGAGCTTCTTATAGTCAAACCCAGCAGTTTTAATAAAAATTATTTATAAGTAGAATCAAAAAGTTTATGGTAAAATAAGTCAAGGAGGTAGGCATGAATTTACGTGATTTAGAATATTTTTACCAGTTAGCCAAATCAAAATCCTACACTGGGACAGCGCAGCATTTCAAAGTCAGCCAGCCAACAATTTCTTACGCTATCAAGCGTTTGGAAAAGGAATTGGACTGTGACTTGGTCATCAAAGATCCTTCGCACCGTACTGCTGAATTAACCTTACAAGGTGATATTTTCCAAAGTCACGTGGAGGATGTCTTGCTACAAATCAAAACGGCAGTTAACGAGGTCCATCAATCACTAAATCCTATGATGACCGTAGGTTTTCCGCCGATTATCTGCAACTATATTTTGACTGAATTGCTGGAGCAAAATGAAAATCTCGAGCCCTTCTCTCAAGTTAAAGCTATCCGTGGTGGCTCACGAAGTCTCATGATGAAACTTCTCGACGGGCAAATTGACTTTAGTCTGCTAGGTTCGCTAACGCCTTTAAAAAATGATCAGCTAGTCATTCGTCAGCTCTTTACCAAAGATTTTTATGTTGTTCTTTCTAAAAATCACCCACTGGCAAATAAAAAAAAGTTGTCATTCCAAGAAATTCTCTTTGAAAAATTTATTCTGCTGGATGAACACAATATTCATCTAACAGCCTTTAATCAGTTAAATCATCGCTATCACGACAAAGCATCTGTCCTCTTCAAAATCGATGATGTGTCAGTCATTAAACAAATGGTCGCTGAAAATATGGGCATCTCACTTCTGTCTGACATTGCTCTAACTAGCGATTCTGATCAACTGGTCAAAATCCCTTTAGTCAAAGAAGATAGCATTACATTTTACGTCAGCTACGCCCACTCAAAACACGCTGTCTTGTCAGAAGAAACTAAAAAATTGATTGACTTGATTGAAAAAGTATCGTAAAAAAGCAAAAAATCAACCCGAATTTGGGTTGATTTTTTCATGTTGAATTGTTGAATTTTTAATAGAATGAATCGGGCTCTTTAGTGTATTTAGCCCATTTTTTGCTTAGAAATTGGTCGTTGATTTGGTAGTTTGGCTTGCTTTGTTTTTTGTTCAAGAATGGGTTAACAGCTTTGTCCATTGCGACCCAGCCATTCCAGCCCATGTGGATGGTATCTTGCATAAAGTAAGCTTTGTCACCGTCTCTTGAGAAATCTGCAATATTTTTAAAACCTTGGCTTTGCAATTGATATTTAATCTTGGCAACAGCTTTTTGGTACATGTCTTCGTTAAGTCCAGTATAATCAGACCATTTGCTATTAACTGGAGGAATCACAAAAAGAACATTAGTATTATTTTCGGCAAATTGATTCAATACCAACTGCAAATCGTTGTATTCTGGAGATTTTAAGTAGTTAAATTTACGTTGAGAATTTTTTAAATCTTTCAATCTCGGTTTGATACGAATATCATAAAAACCGTTGTCGATTCCAAAGGTATTACCACTACTTGCTTTTTTACCATCAGCTGTTGCCAATTTCCCTAGATGTTGATATGAAAAGGCATCTGGTAATTTCTTCGCTTGAGAGACAACCTTGCCATCATAATGGTCGATAAGAGAAACACGA
Source organism: Streptococcus sp. TATVAM-FAB8 (assembly GCF_046592795.1). Taxonomy (NCBI): domain Bacteria; kingdom Bacillati; phylum Bacillota; class Bacilli; order Lactobacillales; family Streptococcaceae; genus Streptococcus; species Streptococcus sp. TATVAM-FAB8. Next base: position 180,919 of record NZ_JAWVPQ010000002.1, on the reverse strand, counting down.
CTGAAAAAGGCATCTTCTTTCTGGTAAACGACACTTTGAGTTTTGAGTTTTCGTTTATCAGCTGTCGATAATTTTTTGCCATCAGCTACTTTTTCCATCATTTCCTTGTGAGAAGAATCTGGATAGAGTTTCAAGAAACGTCTAGCAGCGTAGCGGTCATAAGCTGTCCCCTTTTGATTTTGCAAGAAATCAATGGCTTGTCCACTGCTAAAATAAGTTTGAAACGCGGCAGCATTGGCACCCTTAGCCGTAAACCACTGAGGAGAAATGAAATAAACGGCTTGTTTATTTTTCAACTCATTATTGATTTGTTGGATACCATAAAAATGCGTCAATGAGGCAGAACCTCTTTGCCCAAGCAAATACGGCGTGTAAGAACGATTGTAAGCCTCAGCAATGACCGATGGGTGCATTTTGTCAAAGCGCAGCCACTCACTTGATCCAAAGAACGGAACAAAACGGTGCTTTGGATCTGTTAAGGCACGTACTTTTTTGTACTTACTCTTAAATCCTGTCTTACTTAGCGAAACCGCGTCTTTCTTTTCTACTTTTAGGGAGTGCGATTTATTGGAAAGCGAGACACTACCCAGACTAATGACAACTAGCAAAAAGGCACAAATAACTGGTCCTAAAATTTGCCAAAGGCGTTTAAGCATTGCGAAGTTCCTCTATTCCAGCAATGATTTTATTAGCGGTATTCCAATCATCACGTCCAAATTCTGAAATTGGAATATCAATATCAAAATGACTTTCCAATTCAACGATTAATTCGACAGTTCCCATGCTATCAAGCACACCCGCATCGAACAAATCTTCATCCATCATATCTGAAACATCTTCCATAAAAAGATCATCAATAATTGCTAATACATCTGATTTAATATCCATTTGCTAAACTCCTTTACAATAATGAATTGTTATTATTTTACAGGTGGTTGTGGGAACCATAATTGATCCAAGAAACCTGAAAATAGTAAGAATGATAACATCACAACATTAAAGGTGATGAAAATACCAAGACCTTGTGTCCATTTGTTGTCAGGCAAAGGTGAGAGTCCTTGTTTTTTGCGCTCACGATTGATTTTTTTCTTCTTACGAACCCAAGCATCATTAATCACAAGACCCACACCATGAAATAGTCCATAAGCGATATAGTACCACGTTAAGCCATGCCAAAATCCCATGATTAACATGTTAATAATATAAGCGACGCTTGATGTGACATTACGATTTTTAAAGACTTTGTGCTTAACCAAGACCTTAACCAAACGCATGAAAACAAAATCACGGAACCAGAAAGACAAACTCATGTGCCAACGATTCCAAAATTCTTTCAAATCGCGTGATTTAAAAGGCTGATTAAAGTTAACTGGGCTTTTAATCCCCATAAGATTTGAAATAGCTAGCGCAAACATGCTATAACCCGCAAAGTCAAAGAATAAATCAAAACCATAGGTGTACATAACACCTAGCGTAGCAATGTTAAAGACTCCGCCCATTTCCAGGGCTTCTTCTTTTAGTGGCGCCATAAGCAGTGTTCCAAAAATGTAAGCTAGGATAAACTTGTAAAGAAATCCAAGCATCAAGTAGCGAACACTTTCTTCAAGCATATCAAGCAGTTCATCTTTGTCAGGAATATTTTTATAATCCTCATCAAAGCGATTGAAGCGATCAATTGGTCCACTTGAAAAAGTTGGCATAAAGAGAAGGAAACGCAAAAACTGCCATAAACTAAACTCTTTTAAAACACCATCTCGCATTTCCATAATTGTGCCAACCGCACGGAAAGTCAGGTAAGAAATCCCTAAAAATCCAAAAAGCGATTGATGATTATCAATGGTCATCAAAGGGGTAATCTTAGTCCACGCTAGTGGAAAAACAGCTAAGAAAACCCAAAGGTAAAATACCCACTTATTGTTATAATTTTTCCGATAAGTCTTGTAAGAAAAGACCAGAAAAATTTGCCAAACCACGTAAGCTAAAAGAGAAACAATCTGATAAAGATTTTTCCCTGTCAGCATCAAAATAATGAAAGCTAAGCTAACCAAAGCTTCATAAACAGGAAATCGTTTTTTGAAAAATAATCCGATAAAAATAGGTAAGACAGCCACAATCAGATAAAGAAAATATTGCGGATTGCCGTAAGCCTCTAAGTGTGGCAACTGATGAAGAAATGCTATCATCGACTATTTACCTCGTTCATCAAGCCTTTGATATCGATTTTACCATTTGGTGTAAGCGGCAAGCTGTCACGGTAAAGGAATTTTGAAGGCATCATATAATCCATCATGATATCTTTCAAATCTTCTTTGATAGCCTTAGTGATATCCAATTGACGTTCAAATTGCTCTGAAACTCCCTCTTTCAACACCACATAAGCTAGGAGATTTTGTACCTTGTGGTCTTTGTTGTAACGCGGAACAGCGACAGCAGACTTGATGTATTCTGATTTGTTAAGATTTTGAGAAACTTCTTCAAGCTCAATGCGGTAACCGTTGAATTTGATTTGGAAATCCATACGTCCACCATATAGCAAGAGACCTTCATCAGTCATCACTCCCAAATCACCTGTGTGATAGGCTGGTAATCCTTCAAACTCAAAAAATGCAGCTTGGGTACGTTCTGGATTATTGAGGTATCCTTTTGAGACCGCTGGACCAGACACAATAATTTCACCTTGCTCACCATTTGGCAGAGCTTTACCATTTTCATCAATAACAAAGGTTGGTGAATCTTCTTTAGTATATCCAATCGGCAGACGTTTACATGTTTCCAACATCTCATCTGTGATAGCTACCGCAGAAAGAGCAACAGTAGCTTCTGTCGGACCATAAGCATTAACAATGCGTGCTTTCGGGAAACGGCTACGCAATTTTTGAGCTGTTTTTACTGTTAACTCTTCCCCATCGAAATAAAAATGCGTCAAATGTGGCAATGTTTCTTGATTAAAGTCATTTGACAACATAGCCATATCAGCAAATGATGGTGTTGATGTCCAAACCCCAATCGGCAATTCATTAATAGTTGTAAAGAGTCGTTTAAAGTCTGTTGTTAATTCTTTTGGAAGTGCAAAAAGTGTCCCTCCAAGGGCTAGCGTTGGTGCCCAATACATAACTGACAAATCAAACGAATAAGGCGGCTGCGCCAACATTTGTGGTCGTTCTGGCACTGAAAATTCTTTGTCAGAAATCATCCAATTAGTGAAACTTAGGAGATTGTCGTGTGAGATTTGCACCCCTTTTGGTTTTCCTGTTGTCCCAGACGTAAAGATAATATAATAATTGTCATCGCCTTTAACAGAGTGAGTCAATTGATAGTCCGTTTTTTGAGCGAAAATCGTCTGTAATTGTTCAAGCTTAATCATTGGAATATTCGTTATTTCCAAAGGAAAATCACCTACAGCAATAATCAAACTTGGCTCTGCCACTTCTAAAATCGCTTCAATGCGTTCAAGAGCTGAATGTTGGTCAACAGGAATATAAGCATGTCCAGATTTTGTTAATGCCACAAAAGTAGCCAACATGTCATACTCTTGTCCTCCAAAAACAAGAACGGGAGATTTTTCTTCCAGCTTCAAAAAATCAATATAAGCAGCAAGGGAATCCGAATTTTCCTTTAAATCGCGATAAGTGTGAACATCTCCTAAGACATTATAGACAGGGAAATCTCCTTGTGTCTGAGCAAAATGCTCAATTCTCTCAATCATATCGTGTAACATGAACCGTTTACCTTTCTAAAACTCATTGTAGATGAAATTACCTTGACCACGACCAAGATAACTGAAAAAATAAATTAAAACCATAAAAATCACAAAATAAAACAAGGTTTTTAATACAAATCGAGTGGTATCTTTCATTTAAACTCCTTATTTAAGTGGTAGTTGTACTTCAAATGTTAACTGGCTATCGGCTTGACTGACAGTGATACTGCCTTTATGTTTTTCCACAATAGCCTTAGCAATCGCCAACCCCAAGCCAAAACTTGAGCTGCTATTTCGAGAATCTTCGGCTTGATAGAAACGTTCAAAAAGATTTTTCAAAACCTCATCTGGATAGACCAGACTAGGATTTGACACTCGTAAAAGTGCTGTTTTCTTTTCTTGCAACAACTCTACGGTAATCTTTCCATTGTCCAAAGAATGCTTAATAGCATTATCCAAAAGGATAGTAACCAACTGCTTCAACTGAGATTCTTGACCAAGAATTTCAATATTTTCAGCGATTTGATCTTCGATTAATTTGCCCTCTTCATAGGCTAGACTTTCATAACTTAGAATCATTTCTTGGCAGATACTTGATAAATCGACTTTTTCAAAATGTGCTCTACCATCTTTGTCATCAAGCTTAGACAAGCCAAGCAACTCTTGAATCAAATGTTCCATACGTTTGGTTTCTGAAAGAATATGATTCAAATAACGATTAGGGGCAATTTGATTTTGCAATACTTGAGCATTGGCACGGATAGAAGCTATCGGTGTCTTCAACTCATGACTAGCATCTGAAACAAATTGTTTTTCGCGATCAATTGCAGCTTGTGCTGGTTGAACGATAAAACGTGATAGGTAGATACTAACTCCCGTAAGCAAAAGAAGACCAAAAATAACATAAACAGTAACCAGAAAAACTTGAGCATAAGAAGCTGAATAGCTTGAAAAATCAATAAAGACAAGTTGCCAAGTTCCATCTTTCTTTTCCTTCAAAGAATAGATGTAATCATGCCATTTCCAACTCTTTTTCCCTCTGTTTAACAAATCTTTGCTGACTTCTTTAACCTCTTTATTGGTTAAAAAAGTGTTGTTAACTTGAATATCTGGTTTGTCATTTTTATCAATGGTGACAAAAGCAATGGCTTCGTCAGTATTTTCTTTGACATAACCATTAGCAGCCACCAATTTAACAATCCGATAAGTATCATACTCATCCCAATATTTGTCATAACGTTCACTAATGACCAATAACACCAAAACCATGGCGGTTAACATGGACATCGTAATCAAGACAAATTTTAGCCGAAGATTCTTCATGATGAGCCTTCTTTCTCTCCATCTTCTAGTGAGTAACCAACGCCTTTGGTCGTTTTAATAACAGCACTGGCTGCCAAGAAACGAAGTTTCTTACGTAAAAAGGAGATAAAGACTTCCAGTTGATTATAATCGGATTCATCTAAAGGTCCCCAGACCTTCAAAATTAATTGGTTTTTAGGGATAATCTTCTTGGAATTTCGCAAGAAAGTTTCCATCAGCAGAAATTCTTTATTAGACAACTTAACTTCGCGCTCTGCCACGCTTAACTCTCTCGTGTCCAGATTCAAAATCAAGTTGCCAAACTTGAGATGATTCACTTGCGTAATAGACGATTGACGTGTCCGCAAACGAATCCGTGCCAATAATTCTTCTGCCTCAAATGGCTTAGTCATGTAGTCATCAGCACCCAAATCAAGTCCCAAAACACGGTCTTCTAATTGAGATTTGGCTGTCAAAAAAATGATAGGAACTTCCATTCCCATTTGGCGAACGCGCTTCAAAATACTGACACCATCAAGTTTTGGCAACATAATATCCAAAAGAACCAAATCATAAAGTCCCGTTAATATATAATCCAGTGCAGACTCACCATCAAAAACCAAATCCACTTCATAACGGTGATTTTCAAGAATGGCTTGAATCGCTTCTGCAATTCCTTTCTCATCCTCGACCACTAAAATTCTCAACTGGCTCTCCTCCCTTTTTACTCAAAATCTAGTATAAAACGCCAAAATTGAATTAACCTTGAAATTTTCTTAATTTTTAAGATTGCCTGTTTAAAAAATATCCTAACACTGACTTATACCAAACCATTATAAGTAAGTCTCTCCCAGAAAGTCCGTGTAAACTGATGAAAATCTATGGCAAAAATGTGGCAATTTCTTCAATTCTAGTTTATACCCAATTTTAAAAAATGTCCTTACAGAGCTGTAAGTTTGGCAAAAAATAAGAGCCTGGGGCAAATGCCTCAGACTCTACATTTTCAATCACATACTATGTTTGTGTGTATTACATGGCTTCAGAAGAACTATTAGTCTTGTCACCTTCTGACCAAATCTTTTCATTCCACTTAACGTTATGATGCGTGTCACGATATTTTTTAGGCGTAATGCCGACAACTTCTTTAAACTGTTGAATAAAGTGACTTTGTGATGAAAATGATAAATGATTCGCAATTTCAATCATTGAATAATCACTAAATTTCAATAAGTCTTTTGCAACTTCTATTTTTTTATTTTTAACATAAGTGCTTACGGACACGCCAACTTCTTTCTTGAATAAGCGTGATAAATAGCTTGCTGAAATGCCAAATTCACTCGCTAACTGTTCAACCGTAATGCGTTCTTTCACGTGGCAATAAATATAATCCTTACAATCTGAAACGTGTTTTGAAATCACATCTTTTTGAATTTCACGTCGCATGCGTTCCGTGTAATCAACAACCATCTCGTCGTGCAAATTTTGAACTTCTTGTACCGTGTGAAGGTCATCTAATTTTTGAATATAAAAGTCACTCAGTCTAAAAGCTTGTTCTAATTCCATACCATTTTGACCACACATGCGTGTAATCATAGCTGTCGTAATGACAAAGTGATATTTCAAATTGGTAATGGGGTTACGTGACAAAGTTCCCACACCATCTTCTGATACAAAACGTTCTTGTTCACAATTTTTGCGGACCGCTTCAACATCTCCCGTAGCTACCGCTTGATAGAACAAAAATTCCTCAGTTAAGGGACGATGTTCCACATCATCCAAATTATCACTAATTGCTAAAAGTCTCCATTCATCCTTATAATTCATTTCCAATCCCCTTTTTTTGTAAACGATTACCATTTTCTTTTCATTTTACCATATTCTTGCAGATTTGATAAAAATAAAGTGGAAAAATGGAAGTGAGACAAAATAAAGTCTCCATCGGAGACTTTATCGCTGAACGTAACTCTTAAATATAAAGAAGATTATTCATCATAGCTAATCCAGTCATAATATCCATACAAAGGTGTTTTGCCATCATATGGATCAAGCCAATCATCAACACCAATTCCTGGCCAAACATTCATCATGATTTTACCTGGTGTGCTTGGTAGATTTTCAGTCACTGTATGAACAGCTTTACCATCCACATACCAAGTGATGTGGTCTTCACGCCATTCAAAACCATAAGTGTGCCACTCTTCTGATGCATCAAATCCTAGGTCATAAAGGAATTCATGATTGCCAACGCCATCTGTAAAATAGTTGAATTGAACTTTTGTCGTATCTTTTCCAAGAAACTCAATATCAATTTCATCCCATTTTGTTCCGTCTGTTGGTCCAGTGTAAGTGAAAAATGATGTCACAACGCCAGTATTTTTAATGGCTTTCATGCGAACTTGATAAAGACCATAATGGAAATACTCTCTTGTGCGCCACTCGCCGCCAGTGTAGCCGTCAGCATCACGATCGATTTTTAAGCTTAAACCATCACCATCAAAATTCACATTGTCAGGCTGCCAGATGCAATCAAACATATCGCCATTTGCTCCTGTCCGTAATTCCATGTATGAGGCATCGTAACTGTCAAATCTTGTCTTAAAATGTGCTTGTTCGTTTATCTTCATGTTCTTACCATTCACGCTTTCTTGATATTATAGTTTTCCCTTTTTAAAAGGCATCGCTAAGAAACCAAGAAGAGCTACAAAGACTCCTGAAATCGTCAATAATTTGCTTGGACGTTGATTAGTCTTTGGGAGAGCTGTAAATGCACTGCCTTCAAGATTTGCTTTTGCTACTGATTGAGTTACAGTTTTTGCAGCCGCTGTTTGAGCTGACGCTACTGATGAATAAGCAACAGTCTTAATCACTGGGCTAGCTGCTTGTTTTTCTTTGGTAGAGCCTTTTGAGTGATTGTCCAAAACCAAAGTTTGTTTTTCACTCTTAGAAGCAGTTGAGTTCTTAGTTGGTGTTATACTTTCAGTTCCCTTGGTAGTAGTTGAAGTATTCCCTGCAACATCACCTGTTGCTCTAGACTTAGATGCCGTATTTGATTTAGATCTAGATCTCGTATTATCTTGATTTTGTGCAACTTGGTCACTATATGAAATCCAATCATAATAAGCGACAAGCGGTGTTTGACCGTCATATGGTGCCAACCAATCGTCAACACCAATTCCTGGCCAAGCATTCATCATAATTTTACCCGGTGTCACTGGGAGATTTTCAGTTGCTGTGTAGACTGCAACACCGTCAACATACCAAGTAATATGATCTGCTTGCCAATCAAAACCATACACATGATAAGATTCAGACGCATCAAAGCCTAAATCATAAAGGAATTCGTGCCCACCAACACCATTAGTGTAATAGTTGAATTGGACTTTTGTTGTATCTTTTCCGAGAAATTCAATATCGATTTCATCCCAAGGATTGTTATCGCTTGGTCCAGTATAAGTGAAGAATGATGACACAACACCTGGATTGCTAATTGGCTGCATACGAACAGAATACATACCATAACCAAAGAACTCGCGTGTACGCCACTCAGCTCCATTATAACGGTACTCATCCGTTGTATTTTGATCAATGGTCAAGGTCAATGTGCCATCGTTAACAACGGTATTTTTTGGTACCCAACGACAATCAAATGGATTCCCATTGAACCAGTCAGAACGCTCCATTGTCGTATCATCATAAGCGTTAAAATCTTCATGATAATCGCCTGTGTGTGCAGCTTGAGTTCCTGTTTGACTAGTATCTTCGGTAGTTGTTGTAAGATTAACTTGGTCATTTGTAGACGTCAAGCTTAAGTTTTCCTGATTTTGCACACTAGTCTCAGGAGTCACTACCTGATTTGTATTCACTTGATTTGTTGAGTCAATTACTGACTGAGTAGTATTGTCATCAGTTGTAGAGGTATTTACTGTTTCACTAGTAATGTCATTAGTATCTGTAGTTTGTGTATTCGTAAGAGCAGGAACATTATCAAGTGTTGAAACATTGCCCACTTCATCTGCTGCTACTAAACCAGCTCCAACTTGTAAACTGCATAGGGCAGTTGCGTAGCAAATGTACTTTACTACATCTTTCTTAGTCATGAAATCTCCTTTTTCTCTTAAAGTTTATTCCTTAACACCACCGAGTGTCACACCGGCAATAATGTATTTTGAAAGGAAAAGATAAACGATAATAATTGGCACAATAGCCACTAAAATCATTGTGTAAATTTTACCCATATCAAAGTTCATGTAATCTGCGCCACGCAATGTTGCAATCAAAATTGGCACAGTCATCTTGCTCTTCGTTTGAATAACCAAGGCTGGAATGAAGTAGTTATTCCAAGAACCAACGAAGGTAAAGATTGCTTGAACCGCAATAGCTGGTTTCATAATTGGAAGAACGATAGTATTAAATGTTCTAAATTCATTTGAACCATCAATACGTGCAGCTTCTACCAATGAAATTGGTAATGATGATTCCAAGTAGCTATACATGAAATAGAAGACCGCTGGTGAAGCTACTGATGGAATAATCAAAGGAAGCCAGCTATCGTACATTCCCATATTAGTGATTAAGCGCAAGAAACCCATTGAAGTAACTTGTGTTGGCATAACCAAAATCGCCAAAATGAAAGTAAAGGCAACTTTCTTCAATTTAAAATCATAAACATATAAACCATAAGCGGTTAATGCTGAAAAGTAAGTACAGATAGCAGCTGTCAAACCTGAAATAATCAAGCTGTTCAAAATCCCATGAAACATCGGGAAGCTACCATCGTTAGCTACCTTGCTCAGGTTATCAAATAAGGAACCACCAGGTAGTGCTGAGAAACCTTTTTGCAACTCAACATGTGAGTGGGTCGCATTAATAATCAAGATATAAAAGAAGAATAGGCACATGAATGATAAGGTAATTAACACAAAATGTGCCACAATAACACGTAATCTATTTTTTGCTTTTGTTGACATTATTTCGCCTTTCTACCTTTGTGTTTCAATTGGTGTTTGGTTGTTTTAAGTTCGTTGTTAGTCATACGATAAACGAACCAACAAAGAATCGCACTAACCACAAAGAGGTAAACTGATAGTGCACCGGCCATACCGTAGTTCTTGCTCTTCAAGTGATTGTTCAAGAACATAATCAAGGTTGTTGATGTACGGTCTGGAGAACCTTGTCCGTTAGTCAAGATTTGCGGAACATCGAACATTTGCAAACCACCGATAATTGACGTAATCAAGGTATAAGCCAAAATAGGTCGAATCATTGGCAAAGTGATATAGAAGAAACGTTGACGACTGTTACAACCATCGATTTCAGCTGCTTCAAAAATATCTGGGCTAATTCCCATGATAGCTGCCATCAACATGATTGTGGTATTACCAAACCACATCAAGAAGTTCATCACACCAACCAATGAACGTGTTCCAAGAGCAGAACCCATGAAATCAATTGGTTCTTTAATCCAACCAAGTGATTCCAAGATAGAATTGATAGGACCATTTGTTGAAAAGAGTGTGAAGAATAACATGGCAAAGGCTGACGCCATGATCAAGTTTGGCAAGTAAATGACAACTTTAAAGAATTGTCGACCACGAATTTTAAGTCTTGCATCAACAAACCAGTTGGCAAGTAGCAAGGCAATAACAATCTGTGGAATAAAACCAATCAACCACATAATCATGGTATTTGCCGCATATTTCAACATATCTGAATGCAGTAAGCTTACGTAGTTTTTTAGCCCAACGAAATTAGGCCCAATCTCTGTCATCCCTGAACGATAATATTCAAAGAAACTATACCGAATGGTGTCCACCAAAGGTATAAAAGAGAAAATGAAGAAAATTAGGAAGAAGGGAAGGATGAAAATATATCCCCATTTCCCATAATCTATACGCTTACGTCTTTTTTTCATCTTTATCACTCCTCCAAAATACGAGGAGCAAGTCAGAATACCTTCCATCTGGAATCGATTTTCTAACTCGCCCCCGCAAGGTCTACCAAAATTCTAAAATCCCAATTAAATGCCTCAATTTTTTAAATAGTACTTAAGTCTAGGACGATTAAGCTACTTTTAGTCTGGCCATTTAACATCTGTAATTTCTGGATAACGTTCTTTAATGGCTGTTTCAAAGTTTGATTTAGCTTTGTTGTAGCTTACTTTACCTTGTAGGTAATCATTAAAGGCATTTTGAATCAATTCAACACAACCTTGGTCATATGATGACAATGGTGCAATCTTAATGTTTTCTGCAACTGGTGCGTAGTATGAATAAGCATTTTCACCACCAAGGAAGTCTGATTTGAAGCTATCATCTTTAGCTGCTGCTTCCATACCAGATTTAGTATTTGTGAAGTCTTGGTAATCTTTAGAAATCTTCAAGAGGTTATCTTTATCAGCTGTCAAAGCTTTGATGATTTCTTTAACATGTTTAGGGTTATCAGTACCTTCGGCACCGTGGATGTATGAACCACCCCAGTTGTATTCTTGTGGTGGATTAGTAACTGCCCATTCTCCATCAGCACCATCCCAGTTAGATTTCAAAGTAAAGTCAATACCCCAAGCTGGGAACAAGAATGCAAAGACTTTAGATTGTGAACCCATAGCTTTGTTCCAGTCATCTGTCCATTGACCTTTAACTGTTTTATTGAAGTAACCAGCGTCAAGCCATTCTTTAGAATCTTTAACCCAGTTCATGATTTGAGGGTCTACACGTACAGTTGTTGAACCTTTTTCAACCCAAGGTTTAGAAATACTGTTACCGTACAAACGGAATGTATCAGCATATGATGCAAATGTGTAGTAACCTTTATTAAGAAGTTCTTGTGATGTTGCTTTCATAGTATCCCAGTCTTTAACTTTTTCACCAACTGCTGTTGGGTCATCAGTACCAAAGACATCTTTTGCAATATCACGACGATAGATTAGAACACCTGGACATGTTTGCCAAGTTGAACCGCGTTGAACACCATCTTCATCAGAAGCTGTTTCTTTAGTGAAATCATATTGGTCAGCCAAATCTTTCTTAGGATTGATTCCCAAATCTTTCAAAGGCATCGCAACGTTTGCTTTTTTAGAAGTGTATTTTGAAACGTAGTCAGTTTCTGATAGGAAAATATCGACTTTGTCATCAGCAGAAGCTGAGTCTTGTTTTTCAAGCGCTTCATCCAATTTTTGTTGGTAAACACCATCTTGGTTTGGATTGATAATCCAGTGGATTTCACTACCGTCTTTTAGTTTAGTAACTGTTCCATCTTTAGAAGTTGATTTAACTTCTGGATAAACAGCTTCTACACGTTGACGGAATTCATCATTCCAAGAGTAGATGTTGATAACTTTGCCTTCTGCACCTGAAGCTGATGTGCTTGATTTAGAAGAGCAACCAACCATTGTCCCTGCTGCAAGAGCAATCGCTATAAAAGCGCTTACTTTTTTGTTCATAATCCTTCTCCTTTTTGAGGTTTCCCCTCATGTTTTTTGTAACTGCATTATAACGCGATTCCGAGAAGTGTTATATTATAATATTTTAAAAAATATCATTTTTATGACCTTGTTTGAAAAAATTTTTATAAAAAATCATGCTTTTCTAATCTTTTTAATAGGTAAACCTTTTCATATAAAACGTTGCTTTTCCTATAAAATTAGGCTTTATAGCCAGTTTTCTAACTTTATACACCATAGTTTCCTAATAAAGTGCTATATGTAAAAAATTTGACACTTCTTGAGTTAATATCATAATTATGATATTTTTCTCTTCTTTTTTATTTTCTCTAAGGCTAATTTCGACTAAAATATGGGGCAGAAGATAAAGGAGATAACTATGAAGCCATTAACTTTTACTAATAACAAGGGGGATTTCAAACTTTCCCAAGCAGAAAATATCAGTTCTTTGTACTTTCCACTTGCATCAGAAGTTGGACTAAAAAGTGCAGTCACTCCTAACTTGGGTGGCGATTCAAAAATCAATCAAGAAACTTTCCTATTAGAACCTGTCAGTGTGGATAACCTCCACAACAATCGTTCAACTCGAAATTTCTGGGTTCGCGACGACAAAGGAAATATTTATTCTGCAACAGGTGCTTCTGCTAGTCAAGAAGCGCTACGTTTCTCAGATCAAGAAGAAGAAAATACTGTAGAAGCTGGTTTTATGTGGCATACCATTAAACGTCAATCAGCTGACCTACCTTTAAAATCTACAATTACGTCATTTGTTCCACGAGATGAAAATGTTGAAGTCATGCTCGTAACACTTGAAAATTTATCTGATGCTGACCAAACTTTAACAGCATACGGCGCCGTTCCGATTTTCGGGCGTAGCGCTGATAATATCCGTGACCACCGAAATGTAACGTCTATGCTTCACCGTATCAAAACTACCGATGAAGGCGTCTTAGTTTGTCCAACCATGTCATTTGATGAACGTGGTCACCAACTCAACCACCAAATTTATTACGTGCTTGGCTTTGATGACAAGGAAAAAACACCTGAAACATTCTATCCAACCGTAGAAATGTTTATCGGTGAAGGAGGAACATTTACTCATCCAGCTGCCGTTTATAAAGAAACAAGTGGCGTAGCAAGCGACAGCCGCATCGATGGGCGCGAAGCCATGGGTGCCTTCAAATTTAAACCATTCACCTTAGCTGCTGGTCAAAGCAAAACTTTCATCCTATTAATGGGAATCAACGAAAATCAAGAACACATCCAAGCAGTCGCTCAAAAATATAAAAACCTTGCGACTGTCGAAAAAACATTGCAAGAAACAAAAGATTACTGGCAAGAAAAAGTTGGGGTTGATTTCAAAACTGGCGACAGCGACTTCGATGGTTATATGAAATGGGTATGCTTCCAACCATTCCTACGTCGTCTCTTTGGTTGTTCATTCCTTCCACACCATGACTATGGACGTGGCGGACGCGGTTGGCGTGATCTTTGGCAAGACTGCTTGTCACTACTTTTAATGGAACCAAAAACAGTTGGTGATATGATTGTCAACAACTATAAAGGGGTTCGTCTTGATGGTACCAATGCTACAATCATCGGTGAAGGTGATGGTAACTTCCTTGCTGACCGTAACGGTATCACTCGTGTTTGGATGGACCACGCGCTTTGGCCTTTAATGACAACAAAACTTTATATCGACCAAACTGGCGATATCGATATCTTAACTAAAGAAGTTTCTTACTTTAAAGACCCACACGTCAAACGTGGTACTGAAATCGACCAAGACTGGAACGATGCCTACGGCAATGAACAACGTACTGCTGACGACGCTGTCTACACAGGTAGCATCCTAGAACACTTGTTAATCCAACATTTGACAGGATTCTATGAAGTTGGTGAACACAATATTTACCGTCTCCGCGGAGCTGACTGGAATGATGCCCTTGATATGGCGGATGAAAATGGTGAAAGTGTTGCCTTTACCGCTGCTTACTCTGGTAACTTGATGGAACTAGCAAGCCTTGTTCGCCTCCTAGAAAGCGAAACAAATACAGAATCTGTCGAAATTCTTGAAGAAATCGGACTCTTGCTTAAAAAGGATTCTGATATCTACGATAATATCGAACGCAAGCACCAAATCCTTGATGCTTACACTAACCAATGCCTTCACAACGTGAAAGGACGTAAAATCAGAATTTCCCTTTCTGAACTTGCTCTTAACCTCATTCAAAAAGCAGCTTGGTTGCGTCAACACCTTCAACAACAAGAATGGCTTGACTTCAACGATCAAGAAGGTTGCTACAATAGCTACTACGACAACAGCAGCAAACCAACGGACGGCTTCTACAATGACCGTATGCACATGATGTTGACTGGACAAGTCTTCCCTATCATGAACTATGTCGCTACAGATGAACAAATCCGTAAAATCACTGCCAGCGCTGACCACTACCTCTACCGCCCAGAAATCGGTGGCTACCGCCTCAATACAGATTTCAAAGAAATCAAAACAGACCTTGGACGTATGTTTGGTTTTGCTTACGGTGAAAAAGAAAACGGTGCCGTCTTCTCTCACATGACTGTTATGTATGCTAATGCACTTTACCGTCGTGGCTTTGCCAAAGAAGGTTGGAAAGCTCTCAAGACACTGTCTGACACAGCTCTAAACTTTGAAACTAGTCGCATCTATCCAGGAATTCCTGAATACTTCCGTGCAGATGGCCGAGGAGTTTATCACTACCTAACTGGCGCAGCAAGCTGGTACATGTTAACAATGGTTACTGAAGCCTTTGGTGTTCACGGTAAAGCTGGCGACCTTGTCCTTTATCCAAAACTTCTTGCAGAACAATTTGACGAAAATGGACGTGCAAGTATCACAACTCAATTTGCTGATAAAACCTTCCAAATCCACTACGATAATCCAAATCAAAAAGATTTCGGAAAATACATTATCAAAAAAGCCACTTGTGATAACCAAGAAATCGATATCACGGATGATGCTTTTGCCTTTATCACAAAAGCTGACCTTGCTAACCTAAACGACGAGGTTCATGAAATTGTCATTACACTAGATTAAGAAAAAGAAAGGATTTTCTCATGAAATACGGTTATTTTGATGACGCTAATCGCGAATATGTCATCGACCACCCAAACACACCCAAACCTTGGGTTAACTACCTTGGGTCACCAAAATATGGTGCTATTATCTCAAATAACGCTGGCGGTTACAGCTTTGCTAAATCAGGTGCCAATGGACGCATTTTACGCTACGTCTTCAATAACTTTGACCAACCAGGTCGCTACATCTACCTCCGAGACGATGATACCAAAGACTTCTGGTCTGCCTCATGGCAACCTGTTGGTAAAGACCTAAAAGACTACCACAGCGAATGCCACCACGGCATGGGCTACACTAAAATGATTGCTGATTACTCTGGCATTCATTCAAAAGCCAGCTACTATGTGCCAAAAGATAAAAGCTATGAAGTTTGGGCAATTACCGTTACTAACCGTTCTGAACAAACTCGACATTTAACACTAACTGGTTACGCTGAATTTACCAACCACAGCAACTACGAACAAGACCAAGTTAACCTACAATATTCACTTTTTATCACACGCACACTTTTCCAAGATAACCGCATCATCCAACAAATCCACGGAAATCTTGATACCCTTGATGACAGCGAACAAGTTGACGAAAAGAACGTTACTGAACGTTTCTTCGGTCTTGGCGGTGCTAGCGTTAGCTCATTCTGTGGAGATAAAAAAGGCTTTTTAGGTCAATATAATGGCTACGACAAACCTGCTGGTGTCACATCAGGAGACCTCGGCAACCAAACAAGCTACAATGAAAATGCTTGTGGTGCCCTTTCAAGTAAAGTCACTCTTGAACCTCAAGAAAGCAAAACCCTTGTCTTTCTCCTTGGTGAAAAATCATCACAAGAAGCTGCCGAAATTCTAGAACATTACAAATACCCTGCAGAAACCGTCGAAGAGGAAATCCAAGAACTTCGCAAAGAATGGGAAGACCGCTTGACTAACCTACAAGTCAACACACCTAGCCCTGAATTCAACACTATGCTTAACACTTGGAATGCTTATAACTGTTACATGACCTTTATCTGGTCACGCGCAGCATCATTTATTTACTGTGGTCTTCGTAACGGTTATGGTTACCGTGACACCGTTCAAGATATTCAAGGTATCATTCACTTGAAACCTGAAATGGCTGCCGAAAAAATTCGTTTCATGTTATCAGCCCAAGTTGACAATGGTGGCGGACTTCCACTTGTAAAATTCACTCATAACCCAGGACATGAAGACACACCTGATGATGCTTCTTACGTTCAAGAAACTGGACACCCAGCTTACCGTGCTGACGATGCTCTCTGGCTCTTCCCAACAGTTTACAAATACATCTCTGAAACAGGTAACCTTGCTTTCCTTGATGAAGTGATTCCATTTGCCAATAAAGGTGAGGCTAGTGTTTACGAACACTTAAAAGGTGCTGTGCTATTCTCACTTGACCACCTCGGACCACACGGCATGCCTGCTGGCCTTTACGCTGACTGGAATGACTGCCTCCGCCTAGGAGCAAATGGTGAATCATCATTCGTTGCCTTGCAATTCTATTATGCTCTTAGCGTTTTGAGAGAATTTGCCAAAGCCAAAGAAGATACTGACTACCTTACTTTTCTCGACTCTGAACAAGAGAAAATGGGACAAAAAATTCAAGACCTCTGCTGGGACAATGACCGCTTCATTCGCGGCTTTACCGAAGCTGGCGAACGTATCGGTGCAGCTGATGACCCAGAAGCTAACATGTGGCTAAACCCTCAAAGTTGGGCTGTTATCAGTGGCTTTGCTGATAAAGAACAAGCTGAACTTGCCATGAACAATGTCTACGAGCAACTTAACACTGATTATGGTGCCATCCTCATGAACCCACCATATCACGCTCATGCATTCGATGGAGCCCTTGCCGTTATCTACAACCAAGGGACCAAAGAAAATGCAGGTATCTTCTCACAATCACAAGGCTGGTTAATCCTAGCTGAGGCCCTACGCGGACAAGGTCAACGTGCTTTTACTTACTTTATGGAAAATGCCCCAGCTGGTCAAAATGACCGTGCAGAAATTCGCCAACTAGAACCTTACTGCTATGGTCAATTTACAGAAGGTCCTGCTAGTCCACACTTCGGACGTTCACACGTTCACTGGCTCACAGGTACAGCATCAACTGTCATGGTTGGTTGTGTGGAAGGTATCTTGGGACTTCGACCTGACTTAGGTGGATTAAAACTCTCACCAGCCATTCCAAAAGAATGGGATAACTTCAGCATGACTAAGATTTTCCGTGGCAAAGAACTTCACATTACTGTGGAAAATCCAAACCACAAGGAAACAGGCTTTACAAAACTTGTCCTAAACGGTCAAGAACTTGACCAAGCCTATCTTCCTGAAGACCTCTTACAAGACACTAACCAAATCACTCTTACTCTATAAAGAAAACTGGGACTTGCTCCCAGTTTTTTTATGGCTTCATTTTAAAAAACGTCCCTTTTCTAAGACAAAATCAGTTTCTATAAGAGCTGTTAAGAATGATTGCATTATTTTATTCAGCCAAGGCAATTACTGCTTCAAATCGCCTTTTATAGCTGTTATACACAAGCTTATCAAACTTATCAAGACACCAATCAATTGATTTCACTCATCACAAAAAAGGAACTGAGACAAGCTCAGCTCCTTTTATCGTTAACGTTTAAAAAGAAAGAATTTTAAAGAGTTATTTTGTTGAGAGAGATTTTAACCGATTTATTTGGGGAGTGTAGTTATAATCAGTTAAGTAAAAACAAATTGTTATTTGGTTACTGTCTAGCTTTATTAAAATTGGTCGTAGCTAATCCAGTCATAGTATGCATACAAAGGAGTTCGACCATTGTATGGAGCCAACCATGCATCTACGCCTTTTCCTGGCCAAGCATTCATCATAATCTTACCAGGTGTGCTAGGAATATCATTGTAAGCAGTATAAACAGCTCTTCCATCAACATACCAAGTAATGTGATCAGCTTGCCAATCAAAACCATAAGTATGGAAGCCTTGAGAAGCATCAAAGCCTAAATTATGAAGATGCACATGTTCATCATGTTCACCTCTACCGTTAGTAAAGTAGTTGAATTGAACTTTTGTTGTATCTTTTCCTAGGAATTCAATGTCAATTTCATCCCATGGGTTGCCTTCACTTGGACCAGTATAAGTGAAGAAAGATGAAACAACACCAGGGTTTTTAATAGGTTTCATGTTAACTTGGTAAAGACCATATCCAAAACGATCTTTACTACGCCATTCGCCCCCAGTGTAGCCACCACGACCATCACTGTCAATTTTAAGACTCATCAAGCCGTTATTAAAGCCGACATTTCCAGGGACAAAATTACAATTAAACATACTTCCATTAGAACCATTACGAAGTTCCATGGTGTTACCATTATAGTAATTTAGTTCTTGACTATAGTGGTATTTGCTTTGCGCATCAACACCTTGTTGAAAACCAAAGAAAGCCAATAAGAGAACAATTAAACAACTAACTTTTTTCCACATAATAATACCTCAATTTTAATCATTTTAAAAAGGAGTTCTGTCAGAAAAAGGAACTAATCTCCTCTACTACAGATTGAAAACGCCTAATCAATCGTAGTTAAATTCACTTTTTCTTTTCAGTAACTGTTACTTCAAAAATGGGGCAATTTTTCTTTTTCATAATTCCGAAAAGAATGCTAGTCACACGATAAATGTTTCTCTTTAAAACCCTCCTTACACCGTTATGTCATAAGTATAGCGCTTTCATTTTAGATAATATATTATATTCCCACAAAAAATATCAAATTTATGACCTGAAGGCAGAAAATTAAAAAAGTCTTCTCAGAACCATTTTGCTAAAAAATAGCTCTAAGAAGACTTCCTAAAAATAAAGAAAGACAACTCATCATTTAAACGTGGTGACTCAATTTTACTCGTTTATAAGACATAATGACTTGCATTAATGCTGATAAAAAGAAAATAACTGCAGCTAAAATCAAGACACTTTTCACACCACTATCTAAAAATGCTAGAACCAGCAAAATCAAATCAATAATTCTGACATAAATGCTAATTTCCTTCATCGACAAAAACCTCCCTTTATTTTATCCCATGTATTTTTATAAAACCGCTTTCATATATATTATACTACATTTTTTGCCGTTTTTTCATAAAATCTTAAAAAAATTTTATAAAAAACCACAATTTCAACGTGAAACTGTGGTTTAAAGACTATTTTTTCTTATCTAATGCTTTCTTGATGCTATCAACAGCACCTTCAGTACCTTCTTTGATATCATCAACAACTTCTTTACCCTTAGCAATTGTCTTTTCGACCATGCCTTCTGCTTCTAGTTTTTTATTTTCAGTTACCTTACCAACAACTTGCTTAATACCACCTTTAACTTGGTCAAGTTTTGCTTTAATTTTTTCGTCAGACATATTAGTGTCCTCCTATCTTTAAATTACCTAAAGTCTATCATTTTCAGTTAGATAAGTAAAAGAATTCGCTTTCATTTTCTGATAAATAAAAAAAAGACCGCCAGACTCGAGCACTGGCGGATAGTCTATCATTAAGCAGATAAAACTTTACGTCCTTTACGACGACGAGCAGCAAGCACGCGACGTCCGTTTTTAGTTGACATACGGTGACGGAATCCGTGTTTACGTTGACGACGGATTTTACTTGGTTGATAAGTACGTTTCACGATGAATACCTCCTAATAGATTTTCGTATTCGTTTAGCCGGCTATATTTGATCAGTTACTAAACATACCATACTATTTTATAATAAGTCCGTCTAACTGTCAAGCTCTACTTTTTGTTTAATTTCAAAGACTTTCTTTTGAGCGTCTGATAGAAGAAAAAGTCCTGAATCCTGGCAATAATAAGTTAAAATTTATTTTTTAGTTTTTTCTTGTAGTTTCTGGTTAATATTTTTTACACGATGATTAAAATTAATATAAAGCACAAGCCAAATCACTAGGTAAATCAAGGTAAATTCTACCAAAAAATCCCATGACCAAATGAAAGTTGTCGTAATACCATTCAATAAATTTAACCAGCTATTAATACTGTAAACTAAACAAAAATGAATTATAATTTTCCATATCATTGGAATAGTTTCAACCGCAAAAATCATACTAACCAAACCTATCAACCCACTTGTGAAAATAACATTAGCAATTTGTTGAACTGTCTGGGTTTCAGCACCACTTTGCCACAAGAAATAGAGATAGCAAAGACCACCAAAGCCTATTCCAATTAAAATATAGATAACCGCACCTTTAATATATTTCATCACGTCCACCTCACAATCCCAAAGCTTTTTCCAAATCTGACAAATAACGTCTGCTAACATTTGTCGTCACGTCATTTGTAAGCATGGCCAACATATTTCCTGAGAAGCTATTCTCTAAGGATTTTAAATGATTAATATTAATCAGAGCATGCTTTGAGATCTGTACAAAGTCTGGATTAGCTAGACGCTCACGAAACTTGTACAAGCGATCCGTAGTGATAAGTCTTCCATTGGTCGTCTCCAAAATCAAAGAAGTCCCATCAACATCCACAAGAATCAAATCTGACACGCGTAATAACTCTGTACGAACAGCCGTTTTTACTGGCAAAATCTCCACCCTGCCCTGCTCAAATTTCGCTAAATAATCTAAAACATCTTGGACAGCTTGGTCGTATTTCCCACTTCGTACCAAAACTTCAATAGCCTCTTTTGGTAAACTGCTATCCTCTTCAAACTGGTAGTGCACCCTTTAACTCCTCTTATTTATTCTTAGTCAATGAAAATCGCTCAAGGTACAAGCTAAGTGCCAAAAGAACGATGATGCCACAGATGACAAGACTCACTAAAAGCATTTCTTGATTCAAGGTTGTTAAGTTTTTTAATTTCAAACCAATACCTAAAATTTCTTTTGCATCTGTGTTAACAGCATCTTTTGCAATCAAAAGCTGACGATAAGCTGCTGATACATAGGCCGCTGGCGTTAATTTGACCACTTTTTGTGCAAAATCAGGCAACGCCCCAATTGGCATGTAAACTCCCACAAGAAAACCTGAAACTGTTCCAACAATAGTTGATAAAGCTTCATTTGTTGTTAGTGTTTTGACAAATTGCAAGACAAGAAGGGCAAAACCAGCTCCCATGATTGAACTCAAAAGCATGATTAAAAGCAGCTGAGGCAAATGAGTAAAACCAAAATCAATGCCATCTTGCCAGTAAAAATAAAGCTTCATGGTAACTAACATGACCAGCTGCATGGTAAAGCCGATCACACTAGATGAAATGAGATAACCAAGATAAAGTTTTAGTCGCGAAATATCAGTCAGTAAAAAATCTTCTAACTTATGACTGACCTTATCTTGAACCAAGCGAGAAATACCAGTCCACGTTGTTGTAATACTCGTAACAGCTAACGTTCCACCTAGAACCCAATTATCGAGCAATTCTTCCAAGTTTGGTGTCCCAGTAAAAGAATCCTGCATGTTTTTTTGCAAGAAAACAACATAAAGAATAAATGCAATCAAAGCTCCAAGTAATGAGAAAAAGACGCTCGCTTTATTTGAAAAATAGAGTTTTAAATTGCGTTTGGTCATCGCCCACATTTAAGCCATCTCCCTTCCCGTAATGCTCAAAAAGACATCATTAATATTTGCTTTTACATACTCAAAATCGCAAATCTTATCACGCTTATCAGCCAAAATAGCTAAAGCTTTCGCTGAGTCATCCACAAAAATTTTTATCTGGCCATTCTCTAAAAGCTTGTAATCAATATCCGAAAAGGCAGCAAGATTATCGGTTTCAAGCAGTAGATATGGTTTTGAATACCTTTCTTTCAGTTCCTTAGCAGAGCCTTTGGCTAAAACCTTCCCATGGTCAATAATATAAGCCATATCCGCATTCTCAGCCTCTTCAAGGTAATGAGTGGTCAAAAAGATAGTCAAGTTTTCTTCACGCTGTAAGCGACGTAAAATCTCCCAAATCGCGCGACGTGTCTGGATATCAAGTCCTGTCGTTGGCTCATCTAAGAAAAGTAAGTTAGGCTTATTCAAAAGGGCACGAACGATATCAACACGACGACGTTGACCACCTGATAACGTGCCATACGTTTGGTTCAAAAAAGCATCCAAACCTGTCAGCTGAATAAGTTTTTCTAACCAAGCTTTATCCTGTTTACGGTAAAGCGCTTGGCGACTTTTCAGATTATCTAAAACCGTCAATTCCTCATCAAGCACACTCTCTTGAAAAACCATTCCAATCTTCAAATCTGCTGCCAATTCAATCTCACCTGACGTTGCTTTTAAGAGCCCCGTTAACATCTTCATAGTTGTTGATTTCCCAGCACCATTTGTCCCAATATAAGCTAGCAATTTCCCTTCTTCCACTTCCAAATTCAAGTGGTCAATCACCGTTTTATCTCCGAAGGTTTTGATTAAATCTTTTGTTCTAATTAGCATAATTAACCCTCCCTTTTGACATTATTTTATCAAAAAAAGGTTTGAAATAAAGCCTTTTTTGGTAAGCGGTTAAAAATAAGCGGTAAATGGTATTAAAAAAAGCCCGAATGGGCTTTTAAGTCTTATTGAACAGGTGTTACGACCACGTAACGATTTGGGTCGTTACCTTCAGAATAACTATCAACACCTTCAATGCTTGTGATAGTTTTATGAACAATTTTGCGTTCACTATTACTCATTGGGTCCATGACATAATCTTTACCAGTTTCAAGCACACGGCTTGCGGCTTTGCGGGTAAATTCAATCAATGTCTCTGTGCGGTGCTCTACGTAATCATGAACATTCAAAATCACAGAGAAATTCTTTGAATAACGGTCATGTAAGAAGTTTTGTGAAAGCAATTGAAGTGATTTCAACACTTTTCCGTGATACCCAATCACACGACCAGCTTCTGGTGTTTCGATTTGCAAATTGATTTGACGGCGATTGTGGCTTGTTTCCACAGTTGCCTCAATATCCATTTCGTAGATGATTTTTTTAACATAATCAGCCACTTCTTCTGTCGCTTTTTCGATATCTTTACTCAATTCACGTTGCGCAGGAAATTCGCTGGCCACAAATTCTTCAAAACTTTGGTCTGTGTTAACAGGTTTTGGTGTGTCTGAAACTTCTTTTGGCTCTGCAACTACTTCGTTAGCATCGTCTGTTTTTCCAAGTGCTTCTAAAACTTCTGTATGTCCAGCTTCTTCAAGAATGGTTTGTGTTTTTTTCTTGTGCATGACGATATCTTCTTTGACAGAATCATCGATGACTTCGCCACGTTCTTCCATTTTTTTAATGATGCTGGCTACTTTACGAAGCTCCATAGTATCTTCAAATTTTGATGACACGGGCTCATTTTTTTGATTAACTTCTTCTGGTACACCTTTAACTGCTTTTTGGTTAGCACGGTGAGCAGTGACTTCGTTAATTCCTTCAATATCTACTTGAGCTGGTTTCTTACCAAAACCAAAGAAACCTTTTTTCTCACGAGAAACAACTTTAATGTGGGCTTTAAGACGTGAAAGATTTAACTCTTTCAAGCCCTTTTCAATAGCATCTTCAACAGTTCGACCTGTGAATATTACCATAGCTTTATCCTCTTACTTTCTTCTCTTTTGCGCTTTCTTTTTAGCACGACGAATCTTAGCCGCATGTTCTTTTTCAGCACGTTCCTTAGCTTCACGTTCTGCAATAATCTTAAATGGATTATTTAACAAAAGGATTTGGAACACTTGGAAGGCATTTGATACTGTCCAGTAAAGCACAACCCCTGACGCCAAACGGAAACCAAAGAAGAAGATAATGATTGGCATCACGTAGGTCATAAGCGTCATCGCGAAGTTTTTCTCACGCGCAGCTTTATTAGTCAACCAAGTTGAAAGGAATGTAAATAGAGCTGCTAAAACAGGCAAGATATAATATGGATCTGGTTGTGACAATTCAATCCACAAGAAAGTACCTGTTTTCAAGAAAGCAACACGAGTCAATGCTTGGTACAAAGCCATCAAAATTGGCAATTGCACAACCAATGGAAGCATTGTCGCATATGGGTTAACACCATATTCTTTATAAAGTGCTTGGCTTTCTTCAGTCAATTTCATGCGGCTGTCTGTATCACGGCCAGGATATTTTTCTTGTAATTTTTTAAGCTCTGGCTGCAAATCTTGCATCTTTTGACCTGATTTGATTTGCATGTTGTAAAGTGGCATCATAATGGCACGAATGATGATAGTAAAGAGAACAATCCCCACACCAATACGACCATTAATTGAAAGCCATTGAATAGCTTTGGCAAAGAAGTAAACAATTTGCTCCCAACCGTTAGTTGATGAAGCGGTTACTTCGCTGCGCCCACAAGCAGCCAAAAGCATTAAAGTAAGACTACTTAATCCTAATAATTTAATCTTTCTTTTCACTATTGAGACCTTCCTGATATAAATTAGCAAGTTTTAACACATGCAATAAATTTTTCTTCACTTCATGGTAATCAAGTTCCTCGACACCTTTACGCGCAATGATGACAAAGTCCTGATTAAGCAAATTTGGTGATAATTCCATGATAACGTGACGAATTTTTCGCTTAATGCTATTGCGAGTGACCGCGTTACCAAGTTTTTTGCTCACAGAAAGCCCTACTCGATAGTGGCTCTGATTTTTTTCTAAATGATAAAGGACAAATTTTCGGTTAGCAACACTTGTACCTTTGCTAAAAATCGCCTGAAAATCTTTGTCACTTTTGACACGATAGGTTTTCTTCAACGTACGACTCCATTCTAAATTATTTTTATTATACCATAAAATTCAAAAAAGCCCTAACCTCTAAGGAGTTTGGGCTCATTATCTTTAAAATATTTTTATTGGAAAATACGCTTAAAAATCTTGAAAAGCCTAAGTGTCTATTAATCTAAGTTTTGCAAGGCTTCATTGGCTAAAGCAATTTGCCATTTCACTTGGTCAAATCCTGTTCCACCAAGAGAGTGACGACGTTCAACCGCCATATGAGATTTGAGAGTTTCATAGATATCTTCCTCAATCAAATCAGAAATTTCTTGGTAACGTTCAAATGGCACATCTTGCAAATAATAGCCAGCTTTCGTGCATTCGAGGACTAATTTACCTACAATTTCGTGAGCTTGACGGAAAGGAAGCCCCTTGCTAGCAAGATAGTCAGCCAATTCAGTTGCATTTGAGAAGTCTTTTTCAGTGGATTCAGCCATGTGCTCTTTGTTGACGGTCATTGTTTTAAGCATGCCAGCCAAAATATCGATAGCTACCGTGATGGTTTCAACAGTGTCAAACATTCCTTCTTTATCTTCTTGTAAATCTTTATTGTAAGCCAAAGGTAAAGATTTCATGACTGTCAAAAGGCCAAATAAGTTACCGTAAACACGACCAGATTTTCCACGAATCAACTCAGCCATATCTGGATTTTTCTTCTGTGGCATGATAGATGAGCCTGTTGAGAACGTATCAGAAAGCGTCACAAACTTAAACTCATTTGAACACCAGCTGATGATTTCTTCACAGATACGGCTCATGTGCATCATCAAAATAGAACTGTTTGACAAAAATTCTAGAATAAAATCACGGTCAGACACCGCATCAAGTGAGTTGCTGTATGGTTTAGCAAAGCCCATGAGTTCTGCTGTCATCTCACGATCGATTGGGAAAGTTGTTCCAGCGAGAGCAGCTGCGCCAAGCGGTGACATATCCGCATGCTTGATGTTAAATTCAAAACGTTCACTATCACGCGAAAACATGTTATAGTAAGCCATCAAGTGATGTCCAAATGAAATTGGCTGTGCGTGTTGCAAATGCGTGTAACCTGGCATGATGGTATAAACATGCTCATCAGCCAAATCAACTAAAGTTTTACGCAAGTTCGCAAGTTTAGCGATAACTTCGTCAAGCTTCGCTTTCAAATACAAGTGCATGTCAGTTGCGACTTGGTCATTACGTGAACGCGCTGTGTGCAATTTCCCAGCAACAGGACCGATTTTAGCGGTCAAAAGACTTTCCATATTCATATGAATGTCTTCGTTTGACACGTCAAATTCGATTTTTCCAGCTTTGTACTCAGCCAGCAATTCTTCAAGACCTGCTTTGATTTGGTTAGCTTCATCTTTTGTGATAATACCTGTTTCACCAAGCATGGTCACATGTGCAATTGAGCCTTTCAAGTCAAACTCTGCCATTTTTTGGTCAAAAGAAATGGATGCTCCAAATTCTTCAACCCATTTTTCAAGACCAGCTTCAAAACGCCCGCCCCATAATTTATGATTTTCTGTTGTCATAACACTGATACAATGAACCACCAAAGCTGGCGTTCAAAGCCTTTCTCTTTTCTTATTTCAATTAACAAATAAGTCCTAGGAGCTACCAAGGACTTATGATGTGATGCCTCACGGGGCGAATGTCTTAAATGATTCTCACAGGATATCATTATTTAAGCTCGATGCCACTCTCTGTTGACATTAACGAGGGTTTGGTAAGTTATAAGAAAAGAGTCTCAGATGGGGCTCCCTGTCCCCTTTTATCTGAAATTTTCTTTTCTTTTTATACTTTTATTGTTTATTTGGCTGTGACTTATTCACGCCCATGTTTTTCTTTTCTTTTTCATAATCGACTGCTTAAGCAGATGATTTATTTGTTGTTAACTTGTGAGTTAACTTGAGTTGGTAGTCCCCAAAGTTTGATGAAGCCTACAGCTGCATCTTGGTCGAAGCTATCAGCTGATGTGTATGTTGCCAAGTTTTCATCGTAAAGTGAGTTTGGTGATTTACGAGCAACAACTTTTGCTGAACCTTTGTACAATTTAACTTTTGCAGTACCATTAACCACTTTTTGTGTTTCTTTAATGTAAGCAATAATTGCTTTTGTTGCTGGACTGAACCACAAAGCATTGTAAATAAGGTTTGACAATTCATTTTCAAGAATTGGTTTGAAGTGAGATACTTCACGTACCAATGTGATGTCTTCGATTTCTTTGTGAGCTGTCAAAAGTGTGATAGCACCTGGGCATTCGTAAATTTCACGTGATTTGATACCAACCAAACGGTTTTCAACGTGGTCGATACGTCCAACACCGTGTTTACCTGCGATAGCATTGACTTCTTGGATAAGGTCAGCCAATTTCATTTCTTTGCCGTTAAGAGCAACTGGTTTACCTTCCTTGAATTCGATGTCGATGAATTCTGGTGTATCAGGAGCTTCTTCTGGAGAATTTGTGATACCAAAAGCATCTTCTGGAGCTTGGTTCCATGGATTTTCAAGAACACCACATTCATTTGCACGACCCCAAAGGTTTTGGTCAACTGAATATGGGTTGTCTAGGTCAGCTGGAACTGGCACACCGTTTGCTTTAGCGTATTCAATTTCTTCTTCACGAGACCATTTCCATTCACGAACTGGAGCGATAACTTTCAATTCTGGGTCAAGCGCAGCAATTGCCACTTCAAAACGAACTTGGTCATTCCCTTTACCAGTACAACCGTGAGCGATTGTTGTCGCACCTGTTTTATGAGCAATTTCTACCAATTTCTTAGAAATGACCGGACGGCTAAGCGCTGATACCAATGGGTATTTTTGTTCGTAGTAAGCATGAGCTTGAAGAGCTGGAAGAACATATTCTTCAGCGAATTCATCTTTAACGTCAAGGACGTAAGATTCAACTGCACCAACTTTAAGAGCTTTATCATGAATAAAATCAAGGTCTTTACCTTCGCCGACGTCCATACAAACGGCAACGACATCATAATCTTTCATGAGCCAAGTAATGGCAACTGAAGTATCAAGACCACCAGAGTACGCAAGGATAACTTTTTCTTTTGACATAGGACTACTCTCTTTTCTTATTTTGTGTTTTTATCAACTTTATGTGTATAATTATACACATACCTTTCACCCCTGTCAACAATTTTTTGAATATTTTTTCAAAAAAAGCTACTTTTTTATGATTTTATAACAAAAATACTGCATATATACAAAAAATCACACTTTTTTATACAAAAAAACTCCCCAGCAAATGCTAGGGAGATTATATTAGCTAAATTATTGAATTTTTTCAAAGCGTTCTGTATAGAACAAAGCTGCTGTCATCACAATTGTACAGATGAACAAGCAAAGTGCTGCTACTGTCCATGAACCAAAGAGATTAAAACTAAATCCGAAAAGTGTTGGTCCAAAGGCTGCTAGGAAGTAACCACCTGATTGCACCATACCAGACAATTGTGCTGTTTGACTTGGTGTGTGTGATTTCATTGAGAATGTCACAAGCAAGTATGGGAACAAAGCACTAACAGCAATACCGATTAAAATATTAACTGTCAACCAATAAGCAAAGCTGCTTGTTTGGAAGAGAAGCATTCCTGTACCTACAATAGCACAAGCTGACACAATCGCAAGCATGATTTTACGGTTTTTACTTGAAAGATTTGTTGTCAAAGTTGGGATTGTCAATGAAAATGGCAAGCTAATCAATGAATAAATTGAAGCTAAGATACCTGCTGCTTCGCTTGAAAGACCAGCTTGGCTAGCCATTGTTGGCAACCATGTCATTCCTGTGTAGAAAAGAAGAGATTGCAAACCACCAAAGACAAGAAGCGCGATAGCGGCTTTATTTTTCCAAAGTGATGATGAACGTTTTTCTTCATCTTGCTCTGTCATGTGATTGTGGAAAGTATTTGGGAACCAAACTGCCAAAGCTACCAAAATCAAGAAACTAAGAATCAGAATCAGACCTTTCCAAGATGTTGCTTTAACGATTGGAACAGCAACTGATGCGGCAACTGATGAAGAAAGCCCCATAGCTGTTGTATAAATCGTTGTCAACAATCCGATACGGAACGGTTGGTTTGCCAAAATGATACTTGGGAACAAAACGTTCATCATGGCAATGCTGATTCCGATAATCATTGTACCGATGTAAAGACTTGGAAGGTTAAGCACGCGCATGCTTGAACCGATAAACATGGCAATCAGAACCATGGTGAATAATTTTTCAAGTCCAAATTTATCCGCTAAACGTGGTGCCAAAGATGAACAAAAGGCAAACATAATCAACGGAATACTTGTCAAAACACCCAAAGAATTGACTGAAACTCCTAAACCATCCGCAACATAGCTAAGGACAGTCGGAATTGTCGTAAATGGGATACGCATAACAGCGCCCACAAGAATAATCCCTGGGACAAAAAAGATAGAATAGTCTTTTTTCATGTAACTCCTCTTAACTTATAAATAAACAATTTTAAAGCCTATTATAGCAAGAACTAGGGGCGTTTAGAATAGGCATTATCAAAGAAAACGTTTTTCACAACAAATTAAAATATTTCTCAAAATTCATAATTTATAAACAAAAAGCCTGAGACATTCATCTCAGACTTTTATTGATATTATTTCAAGTTTTTAAGCATGTTTTCAATGTGTTCAATTGATTTTTCACGACCAAGAAGATAGATAGTATCTGGAAGTTCTGGACCGTGCATTTCACCTGAAACGGCGATACGAATTGGCATGAAGAGGTTTTTACCTTTGATACCAGTTTCTTTTTGAACAGCTTTGATTTGTGGGAAGATGTTTTCTGATTTGAAATCTTCGTCACTCATAGCTTCAAGTTTTGCTTTGAAGACTTCAAGAACTGTCGGAACTGTTTCACCAGCCATGAATTCTTTTTCAGCATCTGTCAATTCTGGGAAATCTTCAAAGAACAAGTCAGTCAATGGAATGATTTCATCAACAGATTTCATTTGTGGTTTGTAAAGTTCAACCAATTTTTCAGCTTTGTCAGTCAAACGACCAGCTTCTTCCAAGAATGGTTTAGCCATTGCAAAGACTGTATCGAAATCTGCATTCTTGATGTATTCGTTGCTCATCCAGTCCATTTTCTTTTGGTCAAATGCAGCTGGAGATTTACTCAAACGGTGTTCATCAAAGAGTTTGATCAATTCTTCACGTGAGAAGATTTCATCTTCACCACCAGGGTTCCAACCAAGAAGAGCGATAAAGTTGAATACTGCTTCTGGCATGTAACCTTTTTTACGGTAGTCTTCGATGAATTGAAGTGTGTTAGTGTCACGTTTTGACAATTTTTTACCAGTTTCAGAGTTGATAATCAATGTCATGTGACCGAATTCTGGTGCTTCCCAACCAAGTGCTTCGTAAACCATCAATTGTTTTGGTGTGTTTGCGATGTGGTCATCTCCACGGATAACGTGAGAGATTTCCATCAAGTGGTCATCGATAACAACGGCAAAGTTGTATGTTGGGTAACCATCTTTTTTCTGGATAACCCAGTCACCACCGACGTTTCCACCTTCAAATTCGATGTCGCCTTTAACGATATCATGCCATTTGTAGATACCTGATTCGTTAACGGCCAAACGTACAGTAGGGATGATTCCTTTTGCTTCACGTTCTGCGATATAAGCAGCTTTTTCTTCTTCAGACATACCAAGGAATTCGTTGATGTAACGAGGTGTTTCACCAGCAGCTTCTTGGCGTTCACGTTCTGCAGCTAGTTCTTCTTCAGTAACGTATGATTTATAAGCTTTACCTTCAGCCAACAATTGGTCGATGTATTTTTGGTAGATGTCCAAACGTTCTGATTGGCGATATTTTTCGTGAGTTTGTGGGCTTTCGTCCCAATCCATTCCCAACCATTTAAGGTTTTCCAATTGTGAACGTTCACCGTCTTCGACATGACGTTTACGGTCAGTATCTTCGATACGGATTACAAAATCACCACCGTGGTGACGAGCGTAAAGATAATTAAAGAGCGCTGTACGCGCATTTCCGATGTGTAAAAGTCCTGTTGGACTTGGTGCATAACGCACGCGAATTTTCTTAGGCATTTTCGTCTCCTGTTAAATTTCAATCGTTTCTATTATAGCACAATCTTTAGTATTGGAACAAAAAATTCAGCTGAAAAACAGCTGAATTCCTTCTTATATTTGAGATTTTGATCAATCGGGTTTTAACTTGATGCTGCGCTGCCTGCACTCGATTCTTTTTCCTTCACATAATCAATAGCAATCACAAGAGATATAACTAAGTCTGAAAGATGCTCATCATATATATCTACTTGGTAAGTCGAAGGGAATTTAAACCATTGTTGGCGAATTGTAGCAACTTCACGTCCTTGATTAAGCAAGCTAAAATTCATATTCCAGATATCACCTGACACCTCTAGTCCAAAATCAGAGATATCATATTTAGCTTTTAATAACGAAAATCGTCTTTGAATCGTGATTTCCTTACCATCTGCAAAAGTCACCGTAAAACGCTGGAAAGGAAAACTAAACTGCTGCTTAATATGACTGACAGTCTTTCCTCGCCCATCAAAAATAGTAAATTCCTTAAATAATTTCAGAAAAGAACCCTGAACCTGATAAGCCAAACGACCATCCTCATCAAAGATGTCAAACTTGCCAGCTAGCGACCAGAATTTTTGGCTGATTTCAAATTTTCGCATAAACTTCTCCCAATTTACTCAAAACACTAAAAGCATTTTTATGGCAAATCATTGCCCGCAGCCAAGTAGATTTCATACCATTCTTTTCGCGTCAACTGGATTTCTGCCGCCTTAGCTGCTTCAGCAACACGAGCTTTTTTGGTTGTTCCAATCACAGCTTGCATTTTTGCTGGATATCGCAACACCCAAGCAATAGCAACCGCTGACGGGCTGACATGATATTTTTCAGCCAAACGGTTTAAAACGTGATTTAACTCAGGGTATTTCTCAGAGCCCAAGAAAACACCGCCAAAATAATCAAACTGAAGTACTGACCAAGCTTGAATCACCACATCATGCAAGCGACAATATTCAAAAATACTGCTGTCGCGAACAATCCCAGCCTCTTGTTTCATATTGACATGAAAACCAGCGTCAAAACTAGGAGTAAAGGCTGCACTCAGTTGCAATTGATTAGCCACCAAAGGTTGGTTAACATCTTTTTGAATCAATGCCATCATCATCGGATTTTGATTTGAGACACCAAAATCGATAACTTTTCCCTGTGCCTTCAACAAATCAAAAGCTTCCGCAATTTCTGCAGGCTCCATAAGCGCATCTGGACGATGAAGTAACAAAGAATCAATGTAATCAACATTAAGACGCTCTAAAATGCCATCCACAGCCTCTAAAATATGCTCTTTTGAAAAATCAAAATAAGTAAATTCTTCCATGCAGATACCACATTTTGATTGAATCCACATCTTCTCACGCAAGTCAGGACGACGTTTCAACACCTCTCCTAAGATCTGTTCACATTTTCCATGACCATAACAATCAGCAATATCAAAGGCATTAATTCCAACCGCCAGAGCAGACTCAATCAAGTCTTCAACTTGATCAACCGTCATTTCTGAAATGCGCATTAATCCCAAAACAACTTCTGAAACTTCCTTTTGGCGCTCGCCAAATTTGATATATCTCATTTTTTCTCCTTTTTCAAAATCAAACACCTAGAGTGTTACTTCACTGATGCGACCTGTATCAACATCATAAACAGCTCCTGAAATGACGATATCATCAGGAATCAACGGCGACTCGCGCAGCTTTCTAACATCCTCACGGACACTTTCTTCAACATCAGAAAATGGCAGAAAATCTTTTCCATGAACTGACACACCTAAATCACGCGCCAACTGCTCTGCAAAAGCATCATTACTAAGACCTTGCATCCCACAATCTGTATGGTGCAAAACAACAATTTCGCGTGTCCCAAGTTGCTGCTCTGAAATGACCAACGAACGAATGGTATCATCTGTCACACGCCCACCTGCATTTCGCAAAATATGAGCATCCCCAAGTGCCAAACCAAGCGCATGCGCAACGTGCAGGCGTGAATCCATACAGGTCACAATCGCAACATGTGTCTTAGGTTTTTGTGGCAAATGCGCCGTGCCATGCAAGTCAGCATATGCCTGATTGGTTTTTAAAAATTTTTCAAAATAAGACATAAAAGTCCTCCTAATATAGCCATGAGAGCGTTTTTATCATCTTATCACTTTTAGGATGGATTGTCGCTTAAAAAGACTTAGCACAAAAAAACAGAGGAGTATTCTCCTCTGAATCTATTTAAAAACTTTCTTAAGAACTTCACCGACAGTTGTTACCCCAACCACTTCAATCGTTTCTGGAATGTCAATGCCAGCCAAAGAATTCTTCGGCGCGTAAACTTTGGTAAAGCCAAGTTTTGCCGCTTCATTGATACGTTGTTCAATACGAGTGACACGACGAATCTCACCCGTCAAGCCAATTTCACCAATGAAAGCTTCTTGGGGATTAGTTGGCTTTTCTTTATAGCTTGACGCAATCGCTACCGCAACTGCCAAGTCAATGGCTGGTTCATCAAGTTTCACCCCACCAGCTGACTTGAGATAAGCATCTTGATTTTGCAACAAAAGCCCACAACGTTTTTCAAGTACCGCCATAATCAAACTAACACGGTTGAAATCAAGACCTGTTGTTGTGCGTTTGGCATTTCCAAAGACCGTTGGTGTTACCAAAGCTTGAACCTCTGCTAAAATCGGACGACTTCCTTCCATAGTAACCACGATAGCTGACCCCGTCGCACCGTCCAAACGTTCTTCTAAGAAAACTTGGCTCGGATTAAGCACTTCAACAAGACCACCAGATTGCATTTCAAAAATGCCAATTTCATTTGTCGAACCAAAACGATTTTTCACAGCACGTAAAATACGGAAGGTGTGATGACGTTCCCCTTCAAAATAGAGTACTGTATCCACCATATGCTCAAGCATACGCGGCCCAGCAAGCTGCCCTTCCTTAGTCACATGACCAACAATAAAGGTTGCAATATTATTAGTCTTAGCTAGTTGCATGAGCTCTGCAGTTACTTCACGCACTTGTGATACTGACCCTTGAACCCCAGAAATATCAGGGCTCATAATGGTTTGAATCGAGTCAATAATCAAGAAATCAGGTTGAATTTGCTCAATCTGCGCACGAATGGCTTGCATATTAGTCTCAGCATAAAGGTAAAATTCATTGTCAATATCGCCAAGTCTTTCACTACGTAGTTTAATCTGCTCAGCTGATTCTTCCCCAGAAACGTAAAGAACCGTTCCTTTGTCAGCAAGCTGAATCGATACTTGCAAAAGCAGGGTTGATTTTCCGATACCTGGGTCACCACCGATAAGCACCAAACTGCCTGGCACCACACCGCCACCAAGCACACGGTTAAATTCATCCATGTCTGTCTTCGTGCGTGAGTAGTTAATCGAGCTCACATCTTTTAATTTGGTTGGCTTGCTCTTTTCACCTGTCAAACTGACACGCGCATTTTTAACTTCTTGCACCTCAACTTCTTCGACAAATGACGTCCATGACGAACAGTTTGGGCAACGCCCTAAATACTTAGGAGAATGATAGCCACACTCCTGACAAATAAACGTTGTTTTCTTCTTAGCGATAGCTCATTACCTCCTTTATATTTTTACTCTAAACCTTATTTTCCTGTTGACCCAAAGCCACCAGTACGCACACCAGCTGCTTCGTCACCATCAGCAACCAAGAAAGGCATGAAAACACCTTGGACAATGCGTTCGCCAGCTTCAACCACAACTGTTTCATCTGTAATATTTTTCATTTGCGCAAAGATGTGACCTTCATTGGCTGGATTGCCATAGTAGTCACCATCGATAACACCAACTGAATTAATCAAAACCAAACCTTTTTTACGTGGATTTGATGAACGGTCAAAGAGATAAAGCACTTCGCCAGCTTGCATGTAAGCTTTGACACCAGTTGGCACCAATTTGATTTCGCCAGGTGCGATTTCTGTTGTTTCCGCAGCTTTCAAATCATAACCAGCCGCATGCGCTGTTTCACGTTTTGGTAATAATGTTTCGTCTGTGAATTGAGAAACCAATTCAAATCCTCTAATTTTGCTCATTTTGTCTCCTTAATTATCTATTCGTATTAAATTTCTTTTCCTTCAAAGGTAAAGCGAATGTGTGGGAATTCTTTTTCGCCGTCTTTTCCAACCATAAATTCTTTGGCTTCTTTTTTAATTTGATTCAAATCAACACCTTGAATTTTTGCTGCAAAGACACAGCCACAATAACATTGACGGTAGATATCATATTCTTCACACATTTCAACTGAACGGCGGTAGCCATTGTTTTTCTTGAAATCACTTGGCAAATACTTGGTTGCATAAACCTTTTGAACCTCAATACCGACACTATTAATCACTTGGGAATTTTTGTGCGGGCTGATTGTCAAAGCACTAGCAAAATAGTCATAGCCAAGCTCAACTGCTTTTTGCGCAGCCTTGTCCAAACGATAATCAAAACAAGCCGTACAACGTTCGCCACCTTCAGGTTCGTCTTCTAAGCCATGAACCTTTTGAAAATATTCAGATGGGTCATAAGGTGCTTCGATGAAATCAACCTTATTTCCTGTTTTTTCATTAAATTCTGAGATAAATTTTTGCACCACATAAGCACGGCGAAGATACTCATCCTTTGGATGAATATTAGAATTCGCAAAATAAACCGTCACATCAGCGTATTGCGTCAAATATTCTAATGTATAAGTTGAACACGGCGCACAACAAACGTGAACAAGAATTTTAGGTCTTACTTCTTCTTGCGCCCAACGTTTAGCCATTTGTTGCATGACACGGTCATAGTTGATTTTTTGATTGGGATTCATTCGTGATAAAATCTCTTCTAAATCAATCACAAAAATAGTCTTCCTTTCCAGTACTGATGAGGTCACCCCATTATACCATAAGTTATTTTTCAAAAAAATGACAAAGATTTCTAATTAAAATAGAGCAAAAAAATGACAATTATCACCTGTTTTTTATAAACAAAGACAAACATAGCCGTCTTATGATATAATGGAGATTGTAATCTTGCTCGTTTAAGAGAGGAGTAAAAATGACAAGACAAAAAGTTGCTGTCTTAGGGCCTGGTTCTTGGGGAACCGCTCTTGCACAAGTATTAAACGACAATGGACATGAAGTTTGTCTATGGGGAAATATCCCAGAACAAATCGAAGAATTAAATACGAAACATACTAACACTCGCTACTTCAAAGACATCACAATCTCTGAAGATATCAAAGCGACACTTGACTTGAAAGAAGCACTTACAGACGTTGATGCTATCTTATTTGTTGTCCCAACAAAAGTAACACGTTTAGTTGCCAAACAAGTCGCTGAAACACTTGATCACAAAGCTGTTATCATGCACGCTTCTAAAGGTCTTGAACCTGGAACACACGAACGTCTTTCAACAATTCTTGAGGAAGAAATTCCTGCCGAATTGCGCTCTGAAATCGTCGTTGTCTCTGGACCAAGCCATGCTGAAGAAACAATTGTTCGAGACATTACCTTGATCACTGCCGCTTCTAAAGATCACGAAGCTGCTAAATACGTTCAAAAACTCTTTAGCAACAATTACTTCCGCCTTTACACTAATACTGATGTTATTGGTGTGGAAACAGCTGGTGCACTTAAAAACATCATAGCTGTTGGTGCCGGTGCACTTCACGGTCTTGGTTTCGGTGACAATGCTAAAGCAGCCGTTATCACACGTGGACTTGCTGAAATCACACGTCTCGGGGTTAAATTGGGAGCTAACCCACTTACTTACAGTGGTCTTTCTGGTGTTGGTGACCTTATCGTAACAGGAACATCTGTTCACTCTCGTAACTGGCGAGCTGGTGATGCTCTTGGTCGCGGTGAAAAACTCGAAGACATTGAGAAAAATATGGGAATGGTTATCGAAGGGATTTCAACAACTAAAGTTGCCTATGAGTTAGCTAAAGAATTGGATGTCTACATGCCAATCACAACTGCTATCTACAAAGTCATCTACGAAGGTGCTGATGTTCGTGATAGCATTCTTGGCATGATGTCAAATGACTTCCGTTCAGAAAACGAATGGCACTAAAATTAGAATTATAGTATAATTTAATTCAGCATAGTTTATTTATGAAAAGGAGTTCTCGTATGAATATGAGAAAAGTTAGAAAAGCCGTTATTCCCGCAGCTGGTCTTGGAACTCGTTTCTTGCCAGCTACAAAAGCACTCGCTAAAGAGATGCTTCCAATTGTTGATAAACCAACCATCCAATTTATCGTCGAAGAAGCCTTGAAATCAGGTATTGAAGATATCTTGGTTGTTACTGGTAAATCAAAACGTTCTATCGAAGACCACTTTGACTCAAACTTCGAATTAGAATACAATTTGGAACACAAAGGGAAAACTGATCTTCTTAAACTCGTTAATGACACTACAGCCATTAATCTTCACTTCATCCGTCAAAGTCACCCTCGTGGACTTGGTGATGCTGTCCTTCAAGCTAAAGCTTTTGTAGGCAACGAACCATTCGTCGTTATGCTGGGTGATGACCTTATGGATATCAACAACGATAAAGCTGTACCACTTACAAAACAATTGATTAACGATTACGAAAACACACATGCATCAACAATTGCTGTTATGCCTGTGCCACACGAAGAAGTTTCATCTTACGGCGTTATCGCACCTCAAGGCGAAGGAAAAGACGGTCTTTACAGTGTTGAAACATTTGTTGAAAAACCAGCACCTGAAGATGCACCTAGTGATCTTGCTATCATCGGTCGCTACCTTCTTACTCCAGAAATCTTCAATATTCTTGAAACACAAAAACCTGGAGCTGGTAATGAAATCCAATTGACAGATGCTATCGACACTTTGAACAAAACACAACGTGTTTTTGCACGTCAATTTAACGGTGATCGCTATGATGTCGGTGATAAATTCGGCTTCATGAAAACTTCTATTGACTATGCGCTTCAACACCCACAAATCAAAGATAACATGAAACAATATCTTATTGATTTGGGTAAAAAATTGGAAGCTGAATCAACTAAAAAAGAATCTAAATAATATGCTATAACATAAAAAAGTTCCTCTAGACTTTGTCTAGAGGAACTTTTTATTATAACTTTAATGTAAAGCCAAGACAATCAAGAAAAGACTTAAGCCAACGTAAGCCGCTGCCGCCAACCAACGTTGCCATGGTTTAAACATACCTTTCTCCACAAGCGTTGGTAAAAAGATGGCACATAAGACACCCCCGACAAGACCACCAATATGACCAGCAATCCCAATACTTGGAGTAAATAAATTAAAAATCAAATTCACAATAATCAAAGCTTGATAATTTCTACCAAGTTCTTTCAAATAAGGATTTCTTCCAAAATACCCAGCAACCATAATCGCCGCAAAAACACCGAAAAGCGATGTTGAAGCCCCCGCAGCAATCACGTTTGGCGTAAAGAAAAGCGTAAAGATATTACCAACAATTCCTGACAAAACATACAAAGCTAAAAACTTGTGATGTCCCCAAATCTGCTCTGCTATTTGACCAACAAAATATAGCGTTAAAGCATTGAAAAAGAAATGCTCCCAACCGATGTGGACAAATATCGGTGTCACTAAGCGCCACAATTGACTTGGAAATAAACG
Organism: Streptococcus sp. TATVAM-FAB8; assembly: GCF_046592795.1. Lineage (NCBI taxonomy): Bacteria > Bacillati > Bacillota > Bacilli > Lactobacillales > Streptococcaceae > Streptococcus > Streptococcus sp. TATVAM-FAB8. The sequence goes on along the minus strand of NZ_JAWVPQ010000002.1, from coordinate 141,885 downwards.
TACGTAGGCACCGAACATCCCACCAGTATTAAAAATGGCTTGGTTGGATGTGGCATTTCCAAAATAAATTACCTGCATGGCTATAAAAACCAAAGTCGTTAGAGCCAGCAAAAAAATCGTCACTGGACTTTCTTTAATAACGTTTTTCATCGACTAAATACCTCCATAACAGCGACATCATGACTGTCTGGCTGAAACTCTGCTTTCTGACACTCATAAATCGTACTGATTGTTTTGCCTTTATAATCCACTAAATACCTGTCATAATAGCCAGCTCCATATCCAATTCGAAAACCATCTTGGTTAAAACCAACGCCTGGCACATGAATTAAATCGATTTCTGACTTATCCACAGCTTTATCACAAGCAGGTTCCCACAATCCAAATGATGTTTTCACCAAGTTATCCACATCATAAGGACAAAAAATCATTTTGCCGTGTGGATAAGTTTTTGGAACTAAAATAGTTTTGCCATCTTTTTGAGCTTGTTTAATCAACAATTCAGTATTGTACTCAAAATCAAAAGCTAAATAAGTGGCAATAGTATCCGCTTTTTGATAAGCTGAAGAGGCTAGCAAATCATCTAATAAAGCCTTATCTTTCAAGGCTTTTTCTTTTCTATCTTGATGTTTTAAATGAGCAATGATACTCTTTCGTAAGGCTACTTTTTCCATGCTTTTATGATAACACAAAACCGGTATTTTACTCAGCAAAAACCTTAAAATTTACTTTAAGGTTTCTTTAAGGTTTCTCCGATATACTATATCTATCCTAAATAGCGGTTCTCCCAAACCGCTGGGAATTGGCTCTTTTGGAGTTATTCCCTTTTCATAAATCTCCTGGACATGATTGAAAAATCATGTCCTTCCCTTTTTAAGCCGCTAGCTCCCAATAGCGGCTTTTTTTATTGCTAAACACAAAAGGTAGCAAGACCAAAACTTGCTACCTTATTTTAGATTTAATGACTTGCTTTTTCTTTTAAGAAAGCTGATATTTCACTAACCGCAAATGAAAGAGCTGCTTCATTTGGACTCATCTTAGGATGATGAAGAGCGTACGGTGTTTCAACGCCTAACCAGAACATCACCCCTGGAATTTTATTTAACAAATAGCCAAAATCTTCTCCAGTCATAGCTGGCAAGCAGTCAATCAGATGAACAGCTTCGCGATTTCTGAAGAAATCCATAGCCTCACGCGCCAATTCGGGATTATTTTCCACAGGGAGATAACCACCTTGTTTCAAATTAACCTCTACTTCCATTCCAAAGCTTGCTGCCACCCCTTTTGCAATCTCAGTCACTCGTTTTTGAATCAAGAGGCTCATGTCTTGTGTCAAGGTACGAATGGTTCCATGCAGCTGCGCTGTTTCGGCAATGACATTATTAGTTGTCCCCGAGTGGAAAGAACCAAATGTGACGACACCACCTTGAATCGGGTCTACATTTCGGCTGACAATTGTCTGCACCTGTGTGACAAAATAGGACGCCGCAACCAAGGCATCGTTAGCTTCATGTGGAAAAGCAGCGTGACCACCTTTTCCTTTAAAAGTGATTAAGACCTCACAAGTCCCCGCAAATAGAGTTGAGGTATTTGTCGCGATAGTCCCAACCTTAAAATCAGGTCGCACATGCAAACCATAAAATTCATCTGGCTTCCAATCCCCAAAGGCATTATCCTGATACATGAGCATACCACCTGCTTCATTTTCTTCGGCGGGTTGAAAAAGAAAGAGTAGGTTATTCTTTGGTTGTGTTTGCACTAGCTCATTTAACAAACCAAGAGCTACTGTCATGTGCATATCATGTCCACACGCATGCATGCGGCCCTCATGTTGGCTGGCAAAAGGAAGGCCTGTTTCCTCAACAACAGGAAGAGCATCTATATCTGTACGCCAACCAATTGTTTTTTGAGGAGCAGAACCTTTTAAAAAGACTAAAATCCCAGTTCGCCAAGTTCGTTGTTCCACAAAGTCTTTTCCCACTGTGATTTCTGCGATACGCTCCAAAAGATAAGCCTGCGTCTTAAACTCTTCCAAACCAATCTCTGGAATCTGATGCAAATCACGACGAATTTTAATTAAATCTAAAGTCATATATTTTCCTTAATTTGTGAAAAGGGAGTGGGACAGAAATCGGTAATTCCGAAGAAATTCGATTTCGTCGTCCCACCCCCGCAAGGTTGAGTAGGGTTGTAAAAGCTGATTTATCAGCGCATTAGAGCCCACTCAACTACTGCGTCTTGCTCACTACAACTACATGAGTAATGAAGCTAAATATCTTTTAGCTCAAGAATCTCTTATTACAAATTGCGCAAAGCGTCTTCAAGCGCTGTTTTTTGTTGTGTTTTAGCATCAATTTCTTTAATGACGCGTGCAGGAACACCTGCAACAACAACATTTTCTGGAACATCTTTAGTAACAATAGCTCCTGCTGCAACAACAGAACCATTACCAACTTGAACCCCTTCAATAACAACAGCATTGGCACCAACAAGAACATTGTCACCGATGCGAACTGGTTCAGCTGAAGCTGGCTCGATAACACCTGCAAGAACAGCACCAGCACCAATGTGGCTGTTTTTACCAACGATAGCACGTCCACCAAGAACAGCACCCATATCAATCATTGTCCCAGCACCAATTTCAGCACCGATATTGATAACTGCTCCCATCATAACAACGGCATTGTCATCAATAGTTACTTGGTCACGGATAATCGCACCTGGTTCGATACGAGCATTAATGTGACGTTTATCAAGAAGTGGCACTGCTGAATTACGACCATCTTGCTCAACAACATAGTCTTTGTTTTCAGTCAAATTAGCCAAAAGTGGTTCAACATCTTTCCAGTCACCAAAAAGCACATTGCCAAGTTTTAGGACGTTTTCTGGAACTGCTGCAGCCAATTCACCTTCAAATGTCACCTTAACATTTGTCTTTTTCTCCGCATTCCCAATAAACGCAATAATCTCTTGAGCCGTCATTTTTTGTGCAGTCATATTTAAGATACCAAAAGTGTTAGAAAATCGAGAACAGATAGCTCTCTTTTCTCGTCAAACACCCTATCCCTTCTAATTCAAATTTAGTTAATTGTATACTATTATACCAAATATTCAGAAAATTTGGAAAGAAATTTCTTTGATTTTTCACTAATTTGATTTGTAGACTGCTAACCACACAAAAAAAGCTTCCTTTCGGAAGCTTTTTTATCTGTGTATTGATGAATTAAAGACGTGCGTTCAATTCTGCTGACAAGTCTTCAAATCCTGGTTTACCAAGAAGAGCAAACATGTTTTTCTTGTATGCTTCTACACCTGGTTGGTTGAATGGGTTAACAGCGTTAAGGTAACCTGAAAGACCGATAGCCAACTCGAAGAAGTAGATTGTGTAACCAAGAGTGAATTCATCTTGTTGAGGAAGTGTCAAGAACATGTTAGGTACTCCACCGTCAGTGTGAGCAAGAAGTACACCATCAGTTGCTTTTTTGTTTACGAAGTCAACGTCTTTACCTTGAAGGTATCCAAGACCATCAAGATCTTCTGACAATTCAGGGATAACAACGTTTTTACGTGGTTTATCAACACGAACAACTGTTTCAAAGATGTTACGGTAACCTTCTTGGATGAATTGTCCAAGTGAGTGAAGGTCTGTTGAGAAGTTAGCAGATGTTGGGTAGATACCTTTTTGGTGTTTACCTTCTGATTCACCAGCTAATTGTTTCCACCATTCACCGAAGTATTGAAGTGATGGTTCGTAGTTAGCCAAGATTTCAGTGATGTAACCTTTACGGTAAAGTACGTTACGAACTGCAGCGTATTGGTAAGCGATGTTTTCTGAGATTTCAGCAGAAGTCAATTCTTTACGAGCAGCGTTAGCACCGTTCATAAGAGCTTCGATATCGATACCAGCAGCAGCGATTGGAAGAAGACCTACAGCAGTCAATACTGAGAAACGTCCACCAACGTTATCTGGAACAACAAATGTTTCCCAATCGTTAGCAACTGCTTCAACTTTAACAGCACCTTTAGCTTTATCAGTTGTAGCGTAGATACGTTTGTTAGCTTCTTCTTGACCGTATTTTTCAACTAGAAGTTCTTTGAAGACACGGAAAGCGATAGCTGGTTCAGTTGTAGTACCTGATTTAGAGATAATGTTAACTGAGAAATCTTTGTCTTTAACGTATTCAACAAGGTCTGCAAGGTAAGTTGAAGAAATTGAGTTACCAGCGTAAAGGATTTGTGGGCCTTTACGGTCTGCAGATGCTTGAAGGTTGTAGAAGTGATTGCTCAAGAAATCGATAGCAGCACGTGCTCCAAGGTAAGAACCACCGATACCGATAACGACAAGAACTTCGCTGTCTGATTGGATTTTAGCAGCAGCTTTTTGGATACGAGCAAATTCTTCTTTGTCGTAGTTTTCTGGAAGGTCTACCCAACCAAGGAAATCAGAACCAGGTCCAGTACCTTTACGCAAATATTCGTCAGCAACGTTGACTTGTGTTTGCATGAAGTCGATTTCTTCTTGTTCGACGAATTGACCCAACAATTTTGAATAGTCAAATTTAATATGTGTCATTACAATACTCCTCAAAAAATTAAATTTCTCTTCTATATTACTCTTTTATGCACTTTTTTTCAATCATTTTTACTAAATAATCCTATAAAATAAAGCGTTTCACGGACTTTTTCTAACTTACTGAAAACTTTCATGAAACAATCATTCAAGCGTGAAAAACTCCACTTTTTTTGCATGATTTCAAGCATTTTAAAGAATAAAAAAGAGCACACACCTACAATCGCTTAGGGCTGCTGGATTCCTCCCCTGACCCGCTTCACGCGCAGATGTTGCTCCGATAGCTATTATATCATATTTTTTTGATTATGCAAATTAGCACTGCTCTTTAGCTTGCTTCTTGGCTGCTTTTTTCTTCTCACGATTTTGACGGAAAAAATCTTGCATGATTCCAGCGCACTCTGCTTCAAGAATGCCAGTCTCCACCTCAACACGGTGGTTGAGACGAACATCTGTCAGAATATCGTAAAGGCTGCCAGCACCGCCAAATTTTTGATTAGCCGCCCCATAAATCACTTGCGGAATACGGGCAAGCCCAATAGCTCCGCTGCACATCACACAAGGTTCAATGGTGACAAATAAAGTACTCTCAAGCAAACGCCAGTTGCCTTCGTTCTCATTAGCTTCATTGATAGCCATAATTTCAGCGTGCAAAATCGCTTTTTGCTCTTCTTCACGCGCATTGTGCCCACGTCCGATGATTTTGCCATCCTTAACAATAACACAACCAATAGGAATCTCGTCTTTTTCTAATGACTTCTTAGCCTCATTCAGCGCTTCGCGCATGAAATACTCTTTTTCTTCCTGCGTAAATTCAGCCATTAGAGCTCCCCGATTTGCCAAGATTTGTGTGGTTCAGCCAAGTCAACTGGCACACCGTCAGCAAAACTTTGTGCTTCTTCTTTAAGAACTTGAAGATGATTTTTAGCATCAATACCTTGTGGAGGTACTGGTGGTGTATGTGTCAAAACGAGTGATTTAACACCTGCGGCTTTAGCAATCTGTCCAGCTTCTTTTGTTGTCAAATGTGCTGGGTGATTTTCATTACCAGCATAAAGATAAACATCTGCTAAAAAGAGATCTGCGCCTGCGGCGAATTTTTCCAATTCAGCAAAATAGCCTGTGTCACCAGTAAAGACAAGTGTCTGACCGGTAGCACGTTCAACAATACGAAAAGCGTAACAAGGAACGGGATGAACAGTCTTAATAAAGGTAATATCAAATGGACCAATCTGTTCAACACCTGAGACATTATAGGCTTTTCCTTCAGAGACACCAGGCAAAGTCAATTTAGCAAACTCAACTTCGTCTTCATTGTGACCGTAAATCGGCAAAACCTTTGGTGTCCAAAGGTGTTTTGGATAAAGTTGGAAATAATGGCGAAGTACACCAAGATCAGCAATATGATCAGGGTGATAATGTGAAATAATCACCGCATCCAAATCAAGTGGGCTGATTTCTTTTTCTAATTCTGTGACGGCACGGCTTCCACAATCCATAAGCAATTGAAAACCATCTTCGCTCGTAACAAGATAAGAGGTTGTTCCGCCATCTTTATAAGGGTATGCTCCCCAGCAACCAAGTGTTGTGAGTTTCATAATAGGCTCCTTCTTTGTTTACTTTACCCATATTATAACAAAAAATATGTCCTTTTACGCGAGAGCCAATTGTTCTTTGTATTTATAAGCGATAAGACTGGCAAGAATTGCTTTGATAGTATCCCCAGGAATAAAAGCAAGATTTGATAATAATGAGGTCATCAAAGGCATGTGCATATAAACTGACAAATAAATGGCCCCTAACAAATCAACAAACAAAACTCCGCCTACTAAAATCGCGATCACATTTCCAATAAACGATGACGTTTTAAAAGCTTTCAAAATCAAACTGACTAGCATTGGTACAAAAAACCAAGCCACCACATAACCAGCCGTCGGACCAGCTAAAACCGCAAAAAATGTACTCCCAGAAAAAGCTGGCAAAAACATCCCTAATAAGTAAAATAAGAGAATTGATAAACTTCCCTTCTTCCAGCCTAATAAAACACCAGCTAACATGACTCCCAAATTCTGCAAAACAATCGGAACAGGAATAAATCCCAGTGGAATGGCTGGAATGAATCCTAAAATAACCAAAATAGTTGCCATCATAGCAATGTAAAGTAAATCCCTGACGTTTTTCATAACCTACTCCTTTGAAAAATAAATAGTCTCATGTAACTGACACTTTGGATTAAAGGCATGGTGACAATAAGGACAAAATCCCTTTTTATACTCCGTAAAAGTTAACGTATGACGACAACTGCCGCAAAGCACTGGTGCATCATCATCTACCGAAACAGGCTCAAAAGGATGATCTCGCAACTGATCATGACACTGATAACAAGCAAAATATTCCTGACACTTGCTACATTTCAAAGCAACAACATCACATGCTGTATGATAGTGTCGACATCTTCCCTCACTATCAAGATCAACTCCATAAATCATCATTATCACCAACCTTTTAACAAAGTTTACTACTTCATTTTATTTTAGTCAACTACTTTTTGTATATAGGTTAACACTTTTTGAAGTTCAAGTAAAAAAGCCTGAAACAATCGTTTCAGGCTTTATAATATATTAGAAATTACGGTCACTCTTATTGTAGCCATAACGTTCAAAGAAATCTTCACGGAATTCCAAAAGATTATCATCCATGATTGCTTGACGAACTTTTTTCATCAAGTTTACAAGGAAGTAAAGGTTATGGTAACTTGTCAAACGAAGACCAAATGTTTCATCAGCTTTAAGAAGATGACGAATATAAGCACGTGTGTAGTTGCGACATGTGTAGCAATCACAATCATGATCAAGTGGTGTAAAGTCTTCTGCGTAAGCTGCATTTTTAACAACCAAACGACCTTCACTTGTCATACATGTTCCATTACGAGCGATACGTGTTGGAAGCACGCAGTCAAACATGTCGACACCGCGGATAACACCATCAATCAAGCTATCTGGTGCACCAACCCCCATAAGGTAACGTGGTTTGTTTTCTGGCAACATTGGCACTGTGAAGTCAAGCACAGCATTCATTTCTTTGTGTGACTCACCAACAGCAAGTCCACCGATTGAGTAACCTGGGAAATCCATACTTACCAAATCATTAGCTGATTGACGACGAAGGTCTTTGAAACCAGCTCCTTGAACGATACCAAAAAGTCCTTGGTCGTGCGGACGACGGTGAGCTTTCAAACCACGTTCAGCCCAGCGGCTTGTACGTTCGATTGATTTTTTAACGTAATCGTATGGTTGATAGAATTGTGGGCATTCGTCAAAACTCATCATGATATCTGAACCCAAGTTATTTTGGATTGAGATAGCTTTTTCTGGTGACAAGAACATTTTTTGACCATTGAGGTGGTTTTTAAAGGTAACCCCTTCTTCGGTAATATTACGTGTCTCAGCTAATGAATACACTTGGAAACCACCACTATCTGTCAAAATAGCTTGGTCCCAATTCATGAATTTGTGAAGACCACCAGCACGAGCGATTAACTCATCACCTGGACGCAACCATAGGTGATAAGTGTTTGATAGGATAATTCCTGAGCCCATTTCTTTGAGTTCTTCTGGTGATTGTGTTTTAACCGTTGCTTGTGTTCCAACAGGCATGAACATTGGTGTTGGGAAAGTCCCGTGTGGTGTGATAATTTCACCCAAACGAGCTCCAGTGTGTTTTTCTTTCTTAATTAAACGATATTTAATCGGATAATCTGTCATCTTTTTTCTCCTAGCTACCACAAAAAACAGTTGTGGGCATTTTTAATAGTGTCATGATTAGAAATAATCAGACTGAGAAAACCTCGGAAAAGCTTCCTAGATTCTTACAATACATTGCTTAAAAAGCGCAACCTTTACGATTTTACCAGAAATCACCTTTTTTGTCATGTTTACCTCTTTTCGTGTGACTTCTCTAATACAAGGTGCTATAATGAAAGCGTGGAAGTAATTACATTTTAGGAAACTTTTTAAGGAGGTCCATATTATGAAAGCTTCAGAAACTCGTCGCAAAGCTAGGGAATTTTTGAAAACTCTCTCTGGCAAGTATCAATTGTTTATCGTTCCTATCATTTTAGCTATCCTTGCTGTCTCAATCAGTTACAAGGAAACTTATACTTACAATGGTACTGAATTTAGCATTACTGAATCCGTTCCAGGAATCATCAGCATCTTGTTAGCATTGTTCCTTGCATCAGCAAGTTACGCTGTTCTTGATGTCATGCGTCATAAAACCGACCATGTTGAAGTAGGCGACAATATGCGTGTCTTCTCCAATGAACTATTCGGTAAATACGTCATTACCGCTATTGTAAAATGGTTCTACATTTTCTTATGGTCATTGCTTGCATTTGTAGGTATGATTCTTCTTGTTGCAGGAGCTACAGCCGCTTCAAGCAAAGACAGTAATGTCGGACTCTTTGTTGCTTTACTTGGCTTTGTTCTTATGATTGCTGGTTTTGTTCTTTCAATCATCAAACAATACTCATATGCCATGACTACATTTGTTCTTTACGATGCTGTTGCCAACGGTACTTACGATGGTCCTAACAGCGTTATCTCTAAGAGTAAAGAATTGATGAATGGCAACAAATGGCGCTACTTCTGCTTACAATTTAGCTTCATCGGTTGGTATATCTTGACTGGCCTAACATGTGGCTTGCTTCATTTCTATACACTTCCATACACTACAACTGCTACACTTTACTTCTATGAAGATTTGCTAGATAAAGCAGAATAATAAATCATTAACAAGCAAAAAATCTCCAGTAATACTGGGGATTTTTTATGATTAAAAAGAGAGCTTGGAAATTTTCCCAAACTCTTTATTTATTATCTTCTCGGTAAGCCATGAAAGGTTCGCCGGCTGCTTTGAGCTTTTCTTGGCATTTTGGACAAATACCGTAGGCTGTCAATTGAACCTTAGTAATCATGTAGCCGGTTTGTTCATAAGCTTCTTTTCCAATATCGATAGCATCAACATCCATAAAGTCTGCAATATCGCCACAATATTTACAAACGATATTAATGTGCTGGTGACCCATGAAATCGTAGTAAGTTGTTGGGTCGTTAGTCACTTTTAACTCAGCAACAAACCCTTCTTTAACCAAGACTTTCATGTTATTGTAAACTGTTGCCAAACTCATATTTGGGTGTTCTGGCAAAAGGTCTTTATAAATCTTCTCAGCACTTGGGTGCTCATGGCTATTTATGATATAAGCGATAATGGCTTTACGAGTCTCCGTGATACGAATGTGCTTTCTTTTGAGATGCTCAATGACATTTTCATAGGCATCCAAAGGACGGTGATGGGTATGAATGTCCATTATGGCTCTCCTGTTCTATTTATTAAGGTCATTATAACATAGTTTATCTGTCAGCCATCCTGACATGCTCATTCATTTTATTATAAAAATCTGACGATTTCAAGTTTTCAGAGTAAAAGTTAACTATTTTTCTCAAAAAGGCTACTAATCTAGCATTTTTAGCCAATAAAAAATGAGAAAATTCATTTTGAAAGAATCTCCTCATTTTCATTGTTGTTTTCAAAAAACTTTTACAAGCCTTGGTATTCAATCTTAATACACTTGTTCATGACGATTTTATCACGTCCAGCGGCCTGCAATATATCTGCAGCTTCTTGACTTTCGAGTCCAAGTTGTGCCCAGAAGACATCAGCATCCGTTTCAATGAAATCTTTGGCAACTTCAGGGAGAAACTCACTGCGCCTAAAGACATCGACAATATCAATATGGACAGGAACATCTTGAAGCGAAGCATAGACAGTTTCACCAAGAACCTTTTGACCCGCAAGGCGAGGATTGACCGGAATAATGGTGTATCCTGCTTCTTGCATAATCTTTGAAACGCCATATGCTGGGCTATTTTCACGGTAAGACAAGCCGACAACTGCAATGGTTTTAGCATTTTTAAGATAAGATGCAATCACATCTTGGCTAGGATTTTGAAATGGTGTCATTTAGCTGCCTCCTTTTATTGCGTTTTTCTTAAGTATAGCAAATCATTGATTTTCTGCCTAGCAAAAAGGAAATGACTGTATCAGCCACTTCCTTTTCATTTTTTCTATTTTGCTTCGTACCATGTTTGGCCTGCACTTTCGTCTGCCACAAGTGGGACTGAAAGTTCAATGGCTGATTCCATGGTTTCTTTGACTAATTTTTCAATAGCTTCTAGCTCGTCTTTTGGCACTTCAAGGATGATTTCATCGTGTACCTGAAGAAGCATTTTAGTCTTGAACCCACCCTCAACAAGGGCTTTATCAAGGTTAATCATAGCGATTTTGAGAATATCAGCTGCGCTACCTTGAATTGGTGAGTTGATGGCTGTACGCTCTGCAAATTGACGTACGTTGAAATTGCGAGCATTGATATCTGGCAATTCGCGACGACGGTGGAAGAGCGTTTCAACATAGCCTTTATCTTTGGCATCACGCACCACGCGCTCCATGTAGTCTTTAATACCTGGGTAGCGTTCGAAGTAAGTCTCAATGTATTGTTTTGCCACTTTACGTGGAATGCCCAGATTATTAGCAAGACCATAATCAGAAATACCGTAAACAATACCGAAGTTAACAGCTTTGGCGTTACGACGGTCATTTGGTGTGACGTCTTCAGCTTTTTCGATACCAAAGACACGCATGGCTGTTGACGTGTGGATATCTGCTCCCTCACGGAAAGCCGCAATCAAATGTTCATCATTTGAAATGTGGGCTAGCACGCGCAACTCAATTTGTGAGTAGTCAGAGCTCAAAAGCACTTCATCTGCTGTCTCCGGGACAAAAGCTTTACGAATCAAGCGACCTTGTTCCAAACGCACTGGAATGTTTTGCAAGTTAGGATCAACACTAGACAAACGCCCTGTTTGCGTCAAATCTTGCAAATAACGCGTATGAATTTTGCCATCTTTCAAGATAAAATCTTGCAAACCAACGATGTAAGTTGATTGAAGTTTAGCGATTTGACGGTATTCCAAAATCTTAGACACGATTGGTGAGATTGGGGCCAAGCGTTCCAAGACATCTACTGCTGTTGAATAGCCTGTCTTAGTTTTCTTAGTGTAGCTTGTTGGCAATTGCATCTTGTCAAAAAGCAATTCTCCCAATTGTTTTGGTGAATTAATGTTAAATTCCATGCCAGCAAGGTCATAGATTTCTTGTGTCAACTCATCAATAACAGCTTGATTGGCTTTTTCCATGTCTTGCAGCGTTTCTTTCTTAACTGAAATACCAGCGATTTCCATCTTAGCAAGAACGTTTGCAAGAGGTTGTTCCATGTCAAAAAGAAGACTTGCTTGTTGATGCTCTGTCAACTTGTCTAGCATGGCTTTTTCAGAGTGGTTCAAAACGACAATCTTACGAGCCAGGTGGCTAAGAAGCACAGCTTTATCTGGCACCGCGCGTTTAGCCCCTTTACCATAAACTGCTTCATCGCTATCAAGAACATACTCTGTATAAAGACGAGCAATCGTTGATAATTCATTGTCATCCACGGTTGACAAGAGGTATTTCGCTAAGCGGCTGTCAAAGGCTGGCGCTGGCAAATCAATGCCTAAATGGCTAAGAAGAACTTTGCTGCGTTTGAAATCATAAGTCTTGATTGGTTTAGCTAGCGCTGCTTTGAACAAATCGTCCTTAAGCAACTCAAGGTTTGTTGAGGCATAGATTGCCTTGTCATTTCCCCAAGCAAAACCAATGATGTTTTCAATATGATAATTATCACCTAAAATTTCAAAATAGAAAAATTGGTCATCTGTGAACATGTCATCACTCAAGCTGTCCACTTCAGTGTAGGCAACGTCAAATTTTTCTTGTTTCTTAGTAGCACCAAGATTGTCTTTAAACTGTTTGAAGCCCATTTCATCATAAAATGGCACAAGTTTTTCTAAGTCTGGTCCGCTGTAATTAATATCATCTAAGCCAATCGCAATCGGCGCTGTGATGTTAATTGTAGCCAAGGTCTTAGATAAGAAAGCTTGCTCTTTATCATTAATCAAGTTTTCTTTCATTTTAGATTTCTTCATGCCGTCGATGTTTTCGTAAACACCTTCAAGGCTTCCGTATTCTAAGAGAAGTTTTAGACCTGTTTTTTCACCGACTTTGGTAACACCAGGGATATTATCGGATTTATCACCCATAAGGGCTTTAAGGTCGATGAATTGTTTTGGCGTAATGCCCATTTTTTCCATGAGGTAAGCTGGGGTGAATTCTTCAAACTCAGCCACACCTTTTTTAGATATTTCAACGGTTGTATTGTTATCCGCCAATTGGATAAGGTCTTTATCCCCACTGACAATGGTTACGTCGTATTCATCTTCATTTTCAGCCAATTTATCCAATGTTCCGATGATGTCATCAGCTTCATAGTTTTCCAACTCATACCAGTTGATACCCAATGCTGTTAACATTTCACGGATGTATGGCAACTGCTCACGAAATTCATCTGGTGTTTTAGCACGACCAGCTTTGTAATCTTTGTACATTTCCGTACGGAAAGTTGTCTTTCCAGCATCAAAAGCCACCAATACATGCGTTGGCTGAACTCTTTCTAATAAATGATTGAGCATAAGGTGAAAACCGTAGATGGCATTGGTGTGCAGACCAGCACGGTTTTTAAAGCGATCAATCTGATTGTAGAGTGCAAAAAAGGCACGATAAGCAACGGATGACCCGTCAATTAATAATAATTTCTTCTTGTTTTCCATGGCTTTATTATACCACATCTTGAGCCTACATTTGGCTCTTAAAGATGTTTCAAAAAGAAGAAAAAATTTCTCCTTAAGCTTACTTTAAGCCCCCCCACTTATACTATAGTCATTCCTAAAACTTTCACAACTAGCTTTGCTAGTTTGACGTTCATCTAGAACTCCCAATTTAGATGAATGTATCTTTTTCATAATCTCCTTAAAGTCTAGCTCTGCTAGGCTTTTTGTATTAAAAAAGCATCCCAATCGTTAGATGGTCTGTCTAACTTTTGGAATGCAGATGATATTTATAAAACATTCAATAAGAGCATAAGAATGGGAACAACAACCATGGTCAAAATGGTCGATTCGGTTACCATAATGGCTGCATAGTCACTATCTGCTCCGTAAAGTTTAGCCACAACAGGTGCATTGGTCATGACTGGCATGGCTGATTGAATAATAAAGACTTCTTTCATCAATTGTGGCATTTGGGTGTGTTTGACAATGATTAACATCAAAAGTGGAGCAATCACGAAACGCCCGACTAAGACCAAGACATTATCCTTGGTAAATCGCAAACGTGATAGCCCTGCATTAGCCACCGAAATCCCAATGAAAATCATCGACAAAGGGATGGTCAAATTGCCCAAATATTGGAAATCACTCAGCAAGAAAGCTGGGAGTTTGATATTTAAAAGAACCAAAATCACCCCGATGATGAAGCCCATAAGTGGTGGTGAGAAGATTTTCTTCAAGGTTCCTCGCAAATCAAGCGTGACTTCTTTGCGACCATCTTTTTGAATCAAATAAGTCCCAATAGTCCAGAAAAATGTCGTGTTACACATGTAATAAACCAAGACATAAGGAATACTTTTATCCCCAAAAAGTGCTTGATTGATGGGAAGTCCCACAAAAATCGTATTAGAATTAAAAAACATAGAAACAAATAAGCCCTGATGCTTTTTATCAATCAAGAATAAATGAGCTACCGCTACAGCAATAGCTAATAAAATCACCATCGAAAGTGCTGGAAAACGCAATTGTGGCAGCATTTCAAGTAACTCTTTTGCCGTAAAACGCCCGACAATGGTTGAAATCATATAGCATGGTAATGCTACCTGTGTTACCAACTTGGCAATGAGATTCGGCGCTTTTTCGTCGAACCAACCTTTTTTGGTTAGCACATAACCGACTAATACCATGATAAGAATAATCAGAACACCCGAAAAACTACTCACAAACCTTGCCATTGCTTACTTCCTTTTCATCTTTTAGTTTCAGTATAGCATATTTTTAGCGCTTTCTTAACTACTTTTATTAATATTACCCCAGTCATTTAAAAAAGCTAGAAAAATAATAATTCTAGCTTTCTTATTCTTGATTAATCATCATTTTCCGAGTCGAACACTTGCTCAACGTGTTCATGAATATCTTCTTTAATCTCATCTGTTTCAACCACAGATTCTTCACCTAGTTGTTGATATTCTACTTTATCTTTCTTGGTAAATTTCTTGTCATCATCGTATTTTTTAGAAATCAAAGAAATCATGCGGCGACGCAAATGTTTTTCGTCCTGCACATTACTTTTTTCACGAATCCAAGCTTGAAGCAAAACAACCAACATAATCAAGCCAATGTAACCAAGCACAGGATACATGATAGAAACCAGTTGTTTAAAACCAAGGAAGGACAAGGCATAACCAGTCACGACAAAGATAATCATATAACGTTTAAACTGACCCTCACCTTTATTTTCAGAAAAGCGTTTAGCTAGAGCATAATAAAGACTAAAGGCTGTGTTGAAAATAAGCCCAAATACGACAAGAGAATAAGCAAAAGCAAACCAAGGGTGGATTTCATTGGCAAGTACCAACATTGGAATATCTGCTGAAGCAATTTTTCCAACATTGACAAACAAGACAAGTGAGGTAATCGCAATAATCAGACCGACAATCGCACCACCAAGTGTTCCCCCTTTTTCAGCAACGCCAATACGAATAATTGAACCACCAAGGACAAAAGCCATTGATACCCCAGTCATCACACAAATGGCGAAGTAATTAAGAACAGACACCCAAATATTTGGCATATTTGTCGGTAGAGTCTTAGCTACTGTATTTAACTGTTCAAAGTCAAAAGAATGTCCAATCAGACTATGACCAGCAATAATCAATACCATGATAATAACAATCGGCGTAAAAATCCCAATAATCTGAGTAATTTTCTCAAAATCAAGGAAACTTACAAAAATCACAAGGAGAACACAGATTAAAGCTCCTAACCAAGTGGGCAATCCAAATTGTTGATTAAGGTTGGAACCAGCTCCAGCAATCATAACAAAGCCGATGACATAACAAGAAACAATCAAAGCAATGTCTAATACACGATTGGTAAAAGGATGGGCAATCTTTGAAAGTACCTCTGAATGGTCATTCGAACGATAGTAACTTCCTAATGTCACGATAATACGTCCAAAGATAGCATTCAAAATCCCTAAAACAATAACGCCAATCATTCCCCAGATACCAAATCCGACAAAATATTGCATCAAATCCTGTCCCGAAGAAAGTCCAGCACCAACAATAATACCAACATAAGCTAGTGCAATTGATAAAATTCGTTTAACCATTTTTCCTCCTTTTTAAATCAGGCAACATTAATAGGTTAACAAAAACAGATTAAGACAAAATGACGATTGTAATCTCAGTATGACATTTGTTAAATTTCTGTGAAAATTTTCACGTTATTTACAACTCTTTTTCAAGCAAATGCCATTTAAAAAACAAGGGTATTTCTTACCTTCATTTTAGCACAAAACCCCGCCAGAAAGCTTCTGGCAGGGTTTGCTTTTATAAAGATTTTTTCAACTTAATTAAATATTTGCCCAAACTGATTCAAGGATGTTAGTTTGATCGCGATCTGGTCCAACTGAGAATGTTGAAATACGAACACCAACGAGTTCACCAACACGGCGAACGTAGTTACGAGCATTTTCTGGAAGTTCATCAAGGCTACGGCAACCTGTGATGTCTTCTGACCAACCTGGCAATTCTTCGTAGATTGGTTTACAACGTTTCAATTGTTCAAGGCTTGCTGGGTAGTGGTCGATACGTTGACCGTCAAGGTCGTATGCCACACAGATTTTAACAGTATCAAGTCCTGAAAGAACGTCGATTGAGTTAAGTGACAAGTTTGTGATACCAGATACACGACGGCTGTGACGCATAACAACTGAGTCAAACCAACCAACACGACGTGGACGTCCAGTTGTTGTACCATATTCGTGACCAACTTCACGGATACGATCTCCAACTTCATCTAGAAGTTCAGTTGGGAATGGTCCATCACCAACACGGCTTGTGTAAGCTTTACATACACCGACAACTTTATTGATCTTGCTTGGACCAACACCTGAACCGATTGTTACCCCACCAGCAACTGGGTTTGAAGAAGTAACAAATGGGTAAGTTCCTTGGTCGATATCAAGCATGACACCTTGTGCACCTTCGAAAAGAACACGTTTACCAGCGTCAAGAGCGTCGTTCAAGATAACTGATGTATCTGTAACGTAATCTTTGATTTGTTGACCATATTCATAATATTCTTCAAAGATATCTTCAAATTTGATTGGTTCGCATTCGTACATTTTTTCGAAAAGACGATTCTTTTCTTCCAAGTTCACGCGCAAACGTTCTGCAAAGATGTCTTTGTCCAAAAGGTCAGCAATTCGGATACCAACACGCGCTGCTTTATCCATGTAAGCAGGGCCGATACCTTTGTTTGTTGTCCCAATTTTGTTATCACCTTTAGAAGATTCTTGCAAACGGTCAAGTTTGATGTGATATGGCAAAATAACGTGTGCACGGTCTGAAATACGAAGACTGTCTGTCTTAATACCTTCATCGTGCAAGTATTTCAATTCAGTTACCAATGATTTTGGATTAACAACTACACCATTTCCGATAACTGAGATTTTCTCTGGGAAGAAAATACCTGATGGAATCAAATGCAATTTGAATTTTTTACCGTCGATAACGATAGTGTGTCCTGCATTATCTCCACCTTGATAACGTGCAATCACTTCTGCATCTTGTGACAAGAAGTCAGTGATTTTACCTTTACCTTCATCACCCCATTGGGTACCAACAACTACTACTGATGTCATATTCTGTTCGATATTGATACGAAATCACCTAGCGAGCAAATAAAAACGATACTAACTTATCCAGCCTGTCGTCTCCATCTCCAAGCTAAAATTCGTATCTTCGTCCTTTCTCTACAACTTGGCAGGAATCTCACCTGCGAGTTTGTCTTACAATTTATTATATGACTTTTCTGCTTTTTTTTCAATATTTCACGGTAAAATATTATTTTTTCCGAACTTTTTTTGAAAAAGGGGCTAAATATGACAGTTTTTCTAACATAGTCTCAATTTTCTAAAAATTCTTAATTTTTTTGTACAAAAGTATAGCAATTCTTTGCATTTTCATAAACTTTTCCATAGAATAGGTATACATTACATACAATGGTAGAATTTGCCATAATAATAATTGAAAATCAACGGAGATACATAGATATGAACATCAATAGTTTATTACAAGATTCGTCTAAACATTTACCAATCTTGCAAGCAACTTTTGGTTTAGAAAGAGAAAGCTTGCGGATTAATCAACAAGGCAAAATTGCTCAAACAAGCCACCCAACCTGTCTTGGAAGTCGTTCTTTTCACCCTTATATTCAGACAGATTATAGTGAAGCTCAGCTGGAACTCATTACTCCTATCGGGCAGTCAACCAAAGATGCCCTACGTTTTTTAGGAGCCATTACAGACGTTGCAGGGCGCTCGATTGATAAGGATGAATACCTCTGGCCTTTATCAATGCCACCTCAAGTCAGTGAAGATGAGATTCACATTGCTCAATTAGAAGATGATTGGGAGCGTCATTATCGTAAACATCTAGCTAAGGTTTATGGCAAAAAATTACAATCTATGTCTGGCATTCATTACAATATGGAGCTGGGAAAAGATTTGGTCGCTGCGCTTTTCCAACAAAGCGGCTATGATTCGCTCATCACCTTTAAAAACGACCTTTATCTAAAATTAGCTCAAAATTTCTTGCGTTATCGTTGGCTTCTAACCTATCTTTACGGAGCTTCGCCAATCGCTGAACAAAGATTTTTAAGTCACAAATTAGCTCAACCTGTTCGGTCTATTCGAAATAGTCAGTTTGGTTATGTGAACCACAAAAATATTCAAGTTTCTTATCAAAGTCTTGAAAAATATATTACTGATATCGAGCATTACGTAACTTCTGGTCAGCTTATTGCTGAAAAGGAATTTTATTCTGCTATTCGTCTACGTGGTAGCAAACACATCCGTGATTATTTAACACAAGGCATCACTTACCTTGAAGTACGCTGCTTTGACCTTAATCCTTTTGATCATCGTGGAATCACCCAAGAAACACTTGATACTGTTCATCTTTTCGTTCTTGCTCTTCTCTGGCTTGATAGTAGCTCTGCTATTGACCAAGATATCGCTAAGGCTACTGAGCTTAATAATGTCATTGCTCTTAGCCACCCGCTTGAAAAATTACCACAAGAAGCACCTATTTCAGAAATCTTATCAGCTATGCAAGGCGTGATTGAACATTTTGACTTGCCATCTTATTACCAAGAATTGTTAAATCATGTCAAAGAACAAATCAAGAATCCTGAATTAACTATTGGAGGACGTTTACTAGAAAAAATTGATAATCTTTCATTAGAAACATTTGGTCAAAAACAAGGACAAGCTTTCCACGAGTATGCCCTTAAAGCTCCCTATGCTCTTAAAGGGTATGAATCAATGGAACTCTCTACTCAAATGTTAATGTTTGACGCTATCCAAAAAGGCCTTCATTTAGAAATTCTCGATGAAAATGACCAATTCATCAAACTCTGGCACGGTGACCACATCGAATACGTCAAAAATGCCAATATGACCGCAAAAGACAGCTACATCACACCGCTTATTATGGAAAATAAAGTAGTGACTAAAAAGCTGCTTGCTAGAGCTGGTTTCCCAGTTCCTGCGGGACAAGAATTCAGCGACAAAGATAGTGCGCTCCGCTATTTCACCCAAATCAAAGACCAAGCCATCGTCGTCAAACCAAAATCGACAAACTTCGGTCTTGGCATTTCTATTTTCAAAGAACCTGCAGACTTAACTGCCTACCAAAAAGCCTTAGATATCGCGTTTTCTGAAGATGATACTGTCTTGGTTGAGAATTTTATTGCGGGGACTGAATACCGCTTCTTCGTTCTAGACGGTAAGTGTGAGGCGATTGTCCTGCGCGTGGCCGCAAATGTTGTCGGTGATGGCAAGCATACCATTGCTGAGCTGGTTGAGCTCAAAAATCAAAATCCTCTTCGAGGACGTGACCACCGCTCACCACTTGAAATCATTAATCTCGGTGATGTCGAACGCCTAATGTTGCAACAACAAGGATACACACCTGATGACATTCTTGCTAAAGGCGTGAAAGTCGATTTGCGTCGCAATTCAAATATCTCTACAGGCGGTGACTCCATCGACGTGACTGATATCATGCCATCAGATTATAAAGAATTAGCTGCCCAAATGGCTAGCGCTGTTGGAGCTTGGGTCTGCGGGGTTGATTTGATTATCCCAGATAAGACCTTACCAGCCAGCAAAGAAAATCCCAACTGCGCTTGTATCGAACTAAACTTTAACCCAGCCATTTACCTACATACCTACTGCCACGAAGGACCAGGACAAGCCCTCACACCTAAAATTCTAGCCAAACTTTTCCCAGAACTTTAAGCTCAAAAATAATCTTCGTCAAAGTACAGTCATTGCTTGTCATTATTCCCCTTTTTGCGATAAAATAAATACAATCTTAGATAGAAATGGATTGAATGAGTTTATGTCAAGACCTAGAAATAGTGCTGGAGGATTAATCACTATTATTATTGGCGTTATCCTTCTTATCGCTTTACTCGAAAGCTTACTTGAAATTATTATCCCAATTGCCCTTATCGGTGGTATTGGATTTGGCGTTTATTATTTGGCGACCAAGCAATCACGCTTAGAAAAAGTAAATACCAAACAACGTCTTCAAGATTTAAAAGATAATATTCGCGTCGCTGATCGTCAGTCAAAACTTCTAGACAATTACCTCGATGAAAAAAACTACACACAATATGTCGTTGTGGCGCGCCAGCTATTGCCACAAATTCGTCATATTAAAAGTGAAGTTACTAACCTTAAGGCTAAAATGGACCTCAAAATCTATAAACGTGTCCTTAAAAAAGCCGAATCAGTCGAAAATGATATTCTCTTGCAACTGGATAAATTGGATATCTCTCCAACGACAGCAAATGCTTCTAAGGAAGAAACAGATTTGCTAAAACTTGCTCCAGAGTTGGCTCATCTTTATAACAACATTCAGCAAGATCACCTTACCATTTTGAAAAAAATTGAAAAAGCTGATAACCGTGAAGAGCTTACTGCTCTGCATGAAGCTGATATGGAACGATTCCATGATATTTTAGATGGCTACCTCAAAATCAAAAGAGCTCCTAAGAATTACTACAATGCTGAGGAGCGCCTAGCAAAAGCAAAAGCTGCTATGGAAAAATTTGATTTGGCACTTGATGATACCCTTAGAAAACTTAACGAAAGCGACTTGAAAGACTTTGACATTAGCCTACGCATGATGGCTGATGACGATACTAATTTGTAATTTAGCTCTGACAAAGGAGATTATTTATGGCTGATACATTTAATTTTGACATTGATAAAATCGCTGATAATGCTATTACAAAAACTGACAAAACAACAGAAATTATCGTAGCAACTGACACCGCCTCAACTGGACAAGTCTCTTTTTACGATAAGTTGACTCCTGAACAACAAACTGCTATTACCGCTAAAGCGCCAGCTTTGGTTGATAATTTTGTTGCTGACCAGAATGCACTGCTTGATTTTGGAACATCTGCTGTTGAAGAAGTTAACACAACAGTTAATCGCATTTTGGCAGAACAAAAGAAACTGGAAATTCCGCAAGTTGACGACCTGCTCAAAAATGCTAACCGTGAATTGAATGGCTTCATTGCTAAATATAAAGATGCTACACCTGCTGAGCTTGAAAAGAAACCGAATTTCTTCCAAAAACTTTTCAAACAAAGTAAAAATAGCTTGCAAGAATTCTACTTTGATTCACAAAATATTGAACAAAAAATGGATGGCATGGCTGCCGCTGTTGTTAAACAAGAAGAAACCTTAGCACGCAACATCGTCTCTGCTGAGATGCTGATTGAAGATAATAACAAATCGATTGAAAACCTTGTCGGTGTGATTGCTTTTATCGAAGCTTCTCAAACAGAAAGTGCTAACCGCGCACAAGCCCTTCAAAATGAACTGGCAACACTAGATAGTGCAACACCAGAATATCAAACAAAATCTGACGAACTAGCTCGCATGACTGAAGTTATCAACACACTGGAACAACAGCACACTGAATACCTCAGTCGCCTTTACGTGGCTTGGACAACAACGCCGCAAATGCGTAACATGGTCAAAGTGTCATCAGACATGCGCCAAAAACTTGGTATGCTTCGTCGCAACACCATTCCGACAATGAAATTGTCAATTGCCCAGCTCGGCATTTTGCAACAATCAGTTAAATCTGGTGTGACTGCTGATGCCATTGTCAATGCTAATAATGCTGCGCTTCAAATGCTGGCTGAGACTAGCAAGGAAGCTATTCCCATGCTAGAACGCACTGCTCAAAGCCCAACGGTTTCTATCCAGTCTGTCACAGCTCTTGCTGAAAGCCTCGTTGAACAAAATAACGGCATTATCGCCGCTATCGACAACGGTCGTAAACAACGTGCCCAACTCGAAGCAGCTGTCGTCAAATCAGCAGAAACCATCAACGACTCTGTCAAAATCCGTGACCAAAAAATCGTCGAAGCCCTTCTTAACGAAGGCAAAGAAAGTCAAGAAGAAGTCGAAAGAACAGACATTACAGAAGAATAATAATAGTAAAAGGCGAGAATCCTCGCCTTTTTTATCTTCTTACTTTTCACGAGATGATTACGCTTTACAGCTCACAATACTAGCCCATCAAATTTGCTTTGTGTTATAATATTCTTATGGATAAACTTATAAAATCAATTTCAAAATCTGGTTCTTTCCGTGCTTACGTGCTTGATAGCACTGAGACTGTCAGAACTGCTCAAGAAAAACATCAAACACTTTCTAGCTCTACAGTTGCTCTAGGTAGAACGCTTATTGCCAATCAAATCCTAGCTGCCAATCAGAAAGGAGACAGCAAAGTAACCGTCAAAGTCATTGGTGATAGCTCACTAGGTCACATCATCTCTGTGGCTGATACTAAAGGACATGTTAAAGGCTACATTCAAAACACTGGCGTTGATGTTAAGAAAACTGCTACTGGCGAAGTCATGGTCGGTCCATTCATGGGTAATGGTCAATTCGTTGTCATTACAGACTATGGTACAGGTAATCCTTACACATCTTCAACACCACTTGTCTCAGGTGAAATCGGTGAAGATTTGGCCTTTTATTTGACTGAATCTGAACAAACACCTTCTGCCGTTGGACTTAATGTCCTTCTTGACGACGAAGACAAAGTCGAAGTTGCTGGTGGCTTTATGTTGCAAGTCCTTCCAGGTGCATCTGAAGAAGAAATCAACCGCTACGAAAAACGTATCCAAGAAATGCCTGCCATTTCAAAACTCTTGGAATCTGACGACCACATTGAAGCTCTTCTAAAAGCTATCTATGGCGAAGACGAATACAAAGTCCTTGCTGAAGATGAAATTGGCTTTAACTGTGACTGCTCACGTGAACGTTTTGAAGCTGCTCTTGTCACTCTTGGCAAAGACGAGCTTAAAGCTATGAAAGACGAAGACCACGGTGCTGAAATCACTTGCCAATTCTGTGGTAAAACTTACAACTTCACTGAAGATGACTTGGAGGAATTAATCAATGACTAAACTCAGCTCATCATTTATGATTGGTGATGTTGAAATTCCTCACCGTACGGTTCTAGCACCCATGGCAGGGGTGACAAACTCTGCTTTTCGTACTATTGCCAAAGAATTCGGAGCTGGCTTAGTCGTAATGGAGATGATTTCCGAAAAAGGTCTCCTTTACAATAACGAAA
The DNA here is from genome assembly GCF_046592795.1 of Streptococcus sp. TATVAM-FAB8. Taxonomy (NCBI): domain Bacteria; kingdom Bacillati; phylum Bacillota; class Bacilli; order Lactobacillales; family Streptococcaceae; genus Streptococcus; species Streptococcus sp. TATVAM-FAB8. The sequence continues at coordinate 118,372 of NZ_JAWVPQ010000002.1, read as the reverse complement.
AAACCCTTCACATGCTTCACATTGATGAAACTGAACATCCAATGTCTATCCAATTATTTGGTGGAGACGCGGATGGTTTGAAACGTGCAGCTGAGTATATTCAAGAAAATACAAAAGCTGACATCGTTGACATCAATATGGGCTGTCCTGTCAATAAAGTTGTCAAAAATGAAGCAGGAGCAAAATGGCTTAAAGACCCTGATAAGATTTATCATATCATCGATGAAGTCACTTCTGTTCTTGATATTCCACTAACTGTTAAGATGCGTACAGGCTGGTCAGACAGCGAACTTGCTGTTGAAAACGCATTGGCTGCTGAATCAGCTGGTGTGTCTGCCCTTGCTATGCACGGACGTACTCGTGAACAAATGTACACTGGTAAATGTGACCATAAAACACTTGCTCGCGTCTCAAAAGCCATCACTAAAATTCCATTTATCGGAAATGGTGACGTGCGCAGCGTTCACGATGCTAAGTACATGATTGAAGAAATCGGTGTTGATGCTGTTATGGTTGGACGCGCAGCCATGAACAACCCATACATCTTCACTCAAATCAATCATTATTTTGAAACTGGTGAAGAGTTACCAGATCTTCCATTTGCCAAAAAATTGGACATCGCAGAAGATCACCTCAAACGTCTCATTGACCTCAAAGGTGAAAAAATCGCTGTCCGTGAATTCCGTGGTCTAGCTCCACATTACCTACGTGGTACTGCTGGCGCTGCCAAAATCCGTGGAGCCGTCTCACGCGCAGAAACAATCGACGAAGTCAAAGAAATCTTTAACAGCTTACGATGAGAAAAAAATCCCTGATAACAAAAGTTATCGGGGAATTATTATAACTAAAACCCTACTCAGATAAACTGAGCAGGGTTATTTTATTAAGCAATATCAAATTTGAGTTGTCCTTTAGAAACACCAATTTTAAGGGTATTTCCACTTGCTAGGTCGCCTGCTAGGATAAGCTCTGATAATTTATCTTCAACTTTATCTTGGAGAGTACGACGAAGTGGACGAGCTCCCATTTCTGGGTCATATCCAGCTTCAGCAAGGTATTTAAGCGCTGATGGTTGGAATTTAAGCGTAATATCTTTTTCAGCTAAGGTTGCAATCAATGGTTTAACCATAATTTTAACAACATCACGCATATTTTCTTGTGTTAAGTGATGGAAGACAACTTTTTCATCAATACGGTTGATGAATTCTGGACGGTAAGTTTTCTTAAGCTCTTCCATGATGCGTTTTTGCATAGCATCATAATCATGAGCCATGTCACGCGCCCCAAATCCAACTGTCTTATCATCACGAAGGGCAGTTGCACCAAGGTTTGACGTCATGATAATAATAGTATTTGAAAAGTCAACTTTACGACCACGACTATCTGTCAATACGCCATCATCCAAAACTTGAAGTAAGACATTGAAAATATCTGGGTGAGCTTTTTCAACCTCATCGAAAAGAAGCACTGAATAAGGTTTGTTGCGAACTTTTTCAGTTAACTCGCCGCCTTCTTCATAACCAACATATCCTGGAGGCGCTCCGTTCAAACGACTCGCCGCAAATTTTTCCATGTATTCAGACATGTCAAAGCGGATAAGCGCTGATTCATCATCAAAAAGTAGCTCTGCTAAAGCTTTAGCCAATTCTGTCTTACCAACACCTGTTGGTCCTAAGAACATGAATGAACCAATTGGACGTTTTCCTGTGCGGATACCAGCTTGATTTCGACGAATAGCACGGCTAATGGCAGAAATCGCAGCATCTTGACCAATAACACGTTTGTGCAATTCTTTTTCAAGCGTCAAATATTTCTTGCTGTCGGCTTGTGTCATTTTTTCAACTGGAATACCTGACAAACGGCTAAGAGTTGCCATGATGTCATCTTCTGTCACAGCTGTTGGCTTACGTGTCACAGCTTTACGTGAAGCTTTCAGCAATTTCGTAGCTTTTTTGAAATCACCTTCTAAGATAGCTTGGTCAGCTGGAGTTAAGTCAGAAGGAGTTTCTTTTTTCACCAAACCTTGAACGGTTGCACTAGCTTCATCAAGCAAATCAATAGCTGAATCTGGTAGATTTTTACTTGTCAAATAACGGTGTGCAGCTTTAACAGCCGTCAACACAGCTTGATCAGAAATCGTCACATTATGGAAAGTTTCGTAAGATTTCTTAAGCCCAAGTAAAATTTGATAAGCATCTTCAACACTTGGTTCTTCGATGGTGATTTTAGCAAAACGACGAGAAAGCGCAGCATCTTTTTCAATATGCTTTTGATATTCTTCTTGAGTTGTCGCACCAACCATGTGAAGCGTACCACGTGCAAGAGCAGGTTTTAAGATATTAGCAGCATCTAAAGTACTATCAATTCCAGAACCAGATCCCATAATAGTGTGCACTTCATCGATGAATAAAATGATGTGACCATCTTCTTCAATATCAGAGATGATTTGATTCATGCGTTCTTCGAAGTCACCGCGGAAACGCGTACCAGCCACAACACTCATCATATCAAGTTCTAGAACACGCATGTCTTGAAGTTCGTATGGAATCTCACCATTAACAATACGCTGTGCTAAACCGTAAGCAAGGGCAGTTTTTCCGACCCCAGCTTCACCGACCAAGACAGGATTATTCTTTGTCTTACGGCTAAGGACTTGCACCATACGAGAAATTTCTTTTTCACGACCAATAACTGGTTCCAATTTCCCTTGACGTGCCATTTCAGTCAAATCACGCGTGAAATCTGATAATTCTCCCGCTGTTGACTGAGGCTTCATCATTTCTGAGAAAGCACCGCCCATTGTGGCTTTTTTCGGTTTACGAAGATCGTGGATAGCTTTGATTTTTTCTTTAGTAAATCCAGCATTGCGTGACAATGATTTACGCAAATCAAGCAAGCGTGCTGAATCACCATCTTCTTTATTTTTAAATCCAGCAACTTCCAAAAGACGTGTCGCAAACAAATCGAGATTCAACAACATAGCATAAAGGACATGCTCTGTTCCGACTTCAGTGCTGCCAGTCACTTTGCAAATTGACTCAGCAAAAGCTAAGACGTCTTTTAAGGCTTTAGATTGTTCTAAGAACTGCACATTTTTAACATCTGCCAAAGGTGATTTCCCGAGTGCCAAAACAGCTGCCGCTTCGTACTCTTCGTAAGCAATCTTATTTTGGTATTCAGCAAATGTTAACCCTGCCACTGAATCATGAACAGCTACCATGGCTAAAAGCACATGCCAACTTTCTAAATATGGGCTTTCAAATCGCGCCGCTTGGTACTGGGCGATACTGAAAACCTCCTGCATTTTCATTGAATATTCACTCATAAATGGAATCCTTTTCTATCTAATCTTTGTAAGATTTTTCGCAACATACGTGCACGAATTTCAGGAGCATCTTTTCCCAAAACCTCATCAGTAGCTGTTGCTAAAATCAGATTTCCTTCACGTTCACTAATAATTTTTTCGTCAAAAAGTAATTGAATCAAATCTGTAAAGACTTGCTCGCTGATACGTTCACCGATATTTGCCATAAGGTTGTCAAACATTTGGTGTTGGTCTGAAAATCGCACTCTAGCAATGCGAATATAGCCACCGCCACCACGCTTACTTTCGACTGTATAGCCACGACTTTCTGTAAAACGTGTTTTGATCACGTAGTTAATTTGGCTAGGAACAACTTGAAAGGCATCTGCCAAGTTTGACCGCTTAATCTCAGCAATACCTGATTGGGCAAGTAATTGCTTGATGTATTCTTCAATACTATCAGATGTATTTTTTGCCATTAGCTTCCTCCTTTTCAAGATTAAAGACCATTTCAAGATGGACTCTCTTTGACTATAACTGACTAATATTATAACAAAAATATCACTTTTTATAAACGAAAATACACCAAATGACCTACCCTCGTAAGCTTTTCTCACCATTTAAAATAAATAGCGCTTATTAAGCAATAGTATTTTACTATTAGAACAGATTTTAGTTGAGTTTGTTTCCTAGATAAGATACAATTAACCTTGTAACAAATGAAAGGTTTCAAGTAATGAACTATATTATTACATTTTTAATCGGCATGGTACCACTTATTGAGCTTCGTGGTGCTGTTCCTTATGCTATCGCAACTGGTATTCCAATGTGGCAAGCACTGATTATCGGGGTTGTTGCCAACATGCTTCCAGTTCCAATTATCTTCTTCTTTGCTCGCCGCGTTTTAGAGTGGGGAGCTGATAAACCTGTTATCGGCGGTTTCTTTACTTGGTGTTTGAAAAAAGGTCACAAAGGCGGTAAAAAACTTGCAGATACTGCTGGTGACAAAGGGATCTTCATCGCCCTTCTTCTCTTTGTAGGGATTCCAATTCCTGGAACAGGAGCTTGGACAGGAACACTTGCCGCTTCAATTCTTGACTGGGACTTCAAACGCAGTATTACAGCTGTTATGCTAGGGGTTATCCTTGCAGGCTTAATCATGGGAACACTAACTGTTCTTGGTTTAGGTGCTTTATCTTAATTTGAAAAACTAAGAGCTTGGAAATCCCAAGCTCTTTAATGTTACACACAAAAAAAGAAGACCACTAAGTGATCTTCTTTTTATATTAGCAAGCTATTCTTATTTGTTAAGAGCTGCTGCCATTGTAGCTGCAACTTCTGATTCAAAGTCGTTAGCTGCTTTTTCGATACCTTCACCAACTTCGAAACGAGCGAAAGTAACAACTTTTGCGTTTACTGAATCAAGGTATTGTTCAACAGTTTTGCTGTCGTCCATGATGTAAACTTGTGCAAGAAGTGTGTATTGTTGGTCAACTTTAGTGTTGTCAAGCATGAAGCGAGCCATTTTACCAGGGATGATTTTATCCCAGATTTTTTCTGGTTTACCTTCAGCTTTAAGTTCTGCTTTGATATCTTCTTCAGCTTGAGCGATGATTTCATCAGTCAATTGTGATTTAGAACCAAATTTCAAGTGTGGAAGAGCTGGTTTGTTAACCATTGCACGTGATTCGTTATCAAGATCGATAGCGTGGTTCATTTGAGCCAATTCATCGTGGATGAATTGTTCATCAAGTTCTTTGTATGAAAGAACTGTTGGTTTCATAGCTGCAACGTGCATTGAAACTTGTTTTGCAAGAGCTTCGTCGCCACCTTCAAGAACAGTGATAACACCGATACGTCCACCGTTGTGTTGGTAAGCACCGAAGTGTTGTTCGTCAGTTTTTTCGATAAGTGCAAAACGACGGAATGAGATTTTTTCACCGATAGTTGCAGTTGCGTTAACGTAAGCTGCTTCCAAAGTATCACCTGAAGCCAAAGTTACTTTAAGTGCTTCTTCGTTGTTAGCAGGTTTTTGTTCAGCGATAGCTTTAGCTGTTTCTTTAACCAATTCAACGAATTGTGCGTTTTGAGCAACGAAGTCAGTTTCAGCGTTAACTTCAACAACTGCTGCAACGTTACCGTCAACGTAAGTACCAGTCAAACCTTCAGCAGCAACGCGGTCAGCTTTTTTAGCTGCTTTAGCCATACCTTTTTCACGAAGCAATTCAATTGCTTTTTCCATGTCACCGTCAGTTTCAACAAGTGCTTTTTTAGCGTCCATGACACCAGCACCTGATTTTTCACGCAATTCTTTTACTTGAGCTGCAGTAATTGCCATTTTTATGTCCTCCAGGATTTTTTTGTTTACCAAATAATAAAAACGAGACAGAGCGGTTTGCTTTCTGCCCCGTTTTAAAGCATATCAAAGACTGTTAAGCCTCTAATCTTATTCGTTGTCGCCTTCTACAACTTCAACGATTTCTTCGATTGAATCAGCTTTTGCTTCTGCTGCAAAATCAGCGTCAGCATCTTCACCTTGGCGTCCTTCGATAACAGCGTCAGCCAATTTAGAAGTGATCAATTTAACGGCGCGGATAGCGTCATCGTTAGCTGGGATGATAACATCGATATCATCTGGATCAGCGTTAGTATCGACCATAGCTACTACAGGGATACCAAGTTTTTTAGCTTCTTTAACAGCGATTTGTTCTTTGTGTGGGTCAACAATGTACATTACGTCTGGAATACGAGGCATATCTTCGATACCGCCCAAGAATTTTTCAAGACGAGCACGTTGTTTGTTAAGAAGAGCAACTTCTTTCTTAGGAAGAACTTCAAAAGTTCCATCTTCTTCCATACGTTTGATTTCTTTCAAACGAGCGATACGTTTTTGGATAGTATCCCAGTTTGTAAGAGTTCCACCCAACCAACGGTGGTTGATGTAGTATTGACCTGCGCGTTCTGCTTCTTCTTTAACAGCGTCAGCAGCTTGTTTTTTAGTACCAACAAACAAGATTACAGCGTCGTTAGCAGCTGCATCACGAACGAATTCGTAAGCTGCGTCAGCCATTTTTACAGTTTGTTGAAGGTCGATAACGTGGATACCGTTACGTTCTGTGAAGATGTATTTAGCCATCTTAGGGTTCCAGCGACGAGTTTGGTGACCGAAGTGAACACCAGCTTCAAGAAGTTGTTTCATTGAAATTACTGCCATGAGTAGTTTCTCCTTTATAAAATGTTTTTTTCCTCTTCCAGACTTCATCTTGCAAATCCACTCATAATGAGCAACAGACTCACAATACATCCAGAATGAGTATTTGTTGCATAATACAACTATCATAGTTTACCATAAAAGCAAGCTATTGGCAAGCCATATGCGGCTTGAAAGAGTTTTTATTTTAGGCTTTTTGGAGCCTTTTGATAACTGAAAATAACCACTAAATTTTCACGGTTTTTTCCAAGATAAAAACAAAAAAAGCTCGATTAATCGAGCTTACTTGGCATTATGAAGGCGGTAGACGGATTTGAACCGACGATCAAGCTTTTGCAGAGCCGTGCCTTACCACTTGGCTATACCGCCATAACAGATAATATTTTACCCTAAAATAATAAGCTCGTCAAGCCTAATTCGTGAAATTATAGTAGACGATTTCAGAAATTTAGAAAATATAGCTTTGACATTTCTTTAGTCTGTGATAGAATACTAAAAATATTTGGAGGTGTTTTATGAAAAAACTAAGTCCTAACAGTCATATTCGTATCCTTAGTCCGTCATCTTCTATTGCTCGCTTAGGCGGAGTTGAAGCCAATCTTTCTGCCAAAGAAACCTTAGAAAATCTGGGATTTCGTGTGTCATTTTCAGAACATTATTTAGAATCTGATATGCTCTATTCTTCTTCAATCAAGAGCCGTGTTGCTGATTTGCACGCTGCTTTTGCTGATGACTCTGTTGATGCCATTCTGGCTACGATTGGTGGTTTTAATTCTAACGAACTGTTGCCCTATCTTGACTACGACTTAATTGCCAAACACCCTAAAATCATCTGTGGGTATTCGGATTCGACAGCTTTTTTGAATGCTATTTTTGCTAAAACTGGAAACCTCACTTACATGGGACCATCATATTCTAGTTTTAAAATGAAAGAAGGTCAAGATTACCAGAGCAAGGCTTGGTTAAATGCCATGACAAAATCAGCTTATGACCTTGTTCCAAGTCAAGAGTGGTCAAGCGACCCTTGGTATGACCCAACACAACCACGTCATTTTATGCCAACAGAATGGAAAATTTACAACGCAGGGAAAGCTTCTGGCACCATTATTGGTGGAAATTTGTCTACTTTTGGACTTCTTCGCGGGACACCTTACGCCCCTCAAGTCAACGATTATGTCCTTTTCTTAGAAGAGGCAGAAGAAGATGACTATCATGATTTTGACCGCAATTTAGCAGCCATTTTACAAGCTTACCCCAATCCAAAAGCAGTGCTTATCGGACGCTTCCCAAAGGAATGCCAAATGACACCCGAAATATTAACCTATATCCTAGACAAGCACCCACTTCTTAAAACCATTCCTGTCATGTATGACCTTGATTTTGCCCACACTCAGCCACTCTTTACTATCACTATCGGCGCCCAAGCAAGCATTGACACTGATGAATTATCTATCCATATCAAGGAATAAAACTCCCCTGTAATGAATCACAATTCAGAAAACTAAAGAAGTTACAATAAAAAATAGAATAGTTGATGTTAAAAACCTCAATTCAAAAATACGCCCTTTCGTTTTAAAACGAAGTGGCGTATTTATTTATCTTTCAGCTTTGACTAAAGGCAATCATTTTGTCTAGGATTTTAACCAGACGTTTTTCTTGATTTTTAGTCATTTTATCTTTAGTGGCATCATGGTCATCGACCGTACCAACGTGAACTTTAACATCTCCTGAACTATTAATTGCAACGACAAAAGGAACGTATAATTTGTCTTCTTTGGTATAAGTTTGAGAGAATTTTTTCACGATAGCATTGTCAGAGTCACTATAATGTTTACCTCGAACATCGACTGTATAGGCTTTACCATGGTCTGCTTGTAATTCCTTGTCTAAGACAGGCAATAACTCAACACACCACGGACAGGTTGGAAAGCCAAAATAATACATGCCTTGTTCTTTAGCTTCTAAGCGACTAACCACATCATCTGGATTATCTTTAACCAGCTGAGCCGTTTCATCAACATAAGCACTTGTTCCGTTTAATTTATTGGTAACGATATAACCACCACCAAAAATAATCGCAAACAAAATGATAAAGAGACCAAGTTTCATTTTTTTATTTTTCACTATTTTTCTCCTTTTGAATTAGCTGAACAATTGACAGTAAAATCACCTCGCCATCTGCTGTGAATGGTAAGAGGTTAAACAGATTCATTAGACAAGTTACCTTCAATACGAGGGTGTAGTAATTTAGAGGGATTAAAATGCCAATTAAAGTTAACAGAAATGGGGATATAAAAGCAATTAAGAAATTGTCTAAGGGACAGTTTTGATTTCTATACTCCACTTGAAAAGCCAGAACACCAACGTGTTTAAAACACGCTTGGTAATGCAGTGCTCGTGCCACCAAGTAATGCAATATCTCATGTAATCCGACCGCAGCATAAACTGACAAAATCGCAATAACAACTAAACTAAACAACTCAATCATGTTTCGTTTCGCTGAATTTATCAGTGAGATAAGTTAGAGCACAGACAAGGCAAAAATAAATGATAAATGCAATTAATGTTTGCCAAGACAAGCCAAATGTTGTGGAAATCTTGTGCTCAGTAATTTTGTTATCAATGGTGATGCCTAACAAAGTTTTTACTGAAGCTGACGATCCGCCAAGCTGAAATAATTTCCAAAGGCTTGTAAACACAACTAAGGCAGCGTAGGTCACTACACTAATCCCTAGACAACGACTAAAATCTTTCATATCTTAACCTCCTAAGAAGACTATAGTGAATACCTGCTAATAGGATAATAACTATCAAACCCATGCTTGCGTTTTTCACAACAAGCGTGACTAAGATAAAAATAATCCCTAATAAAAACATTGACGTAGTCTCATTGAGATTTCCGCGTGATTTTGGAAAAAGATAGCCCAGCATCAAAGCAGATTGAGCAAAAGCAACTGACACCATCACTTGGTTAATAGTGGCTAAATGAAAGGCAAAGCAAATCAATAAAGGTATTTCCAACAATACAAGAAGCAAATACTGACCAAAGTATTCTTCCCATACTGTAATCCGCAGGAGATTATACTGATGTCGGAAATCCTCTGTGCTATCGCCATGTGAAAGTAATAATAAGCCATTAAACGCAAGCAATGTTGGTAAGACTGCCAGAACTGCTTTTACACCACTCTGATAAGCCATAATGCCAAGAACAATCACAGGAAAAATCAAATAATACCAATTTGTTTTATAACGAAAGGTGACTTTATCAAGAACAGGTACCTTAATAAAGCGACTGCGACTAGTAACTAAAGTATCAGCCAAAGGCAAATGCAAAAGCAAATAAACAGCGACAACTAGACAGCACAAACTCCCAAGGAATGCTCCTAGAATCAACTCATGAATGGAAAATGGAGAAGAAGCTAATCGTGATTCTAATGCATAACGCCATTGAAAGAAATAAGCCAAACTAGTTATTAAAATAAGATTTGCTAGGAGTAGTTTAATCACAAGCAAGTGTTTTATCTGATTTTGCAAAAGCCTATCTAGCCCTAAAGATAAGCATTCTAAGCTGATGATAACAAGAAAGAATGAAAAATGTTGACTAAGGAAAAACAAGCCAAAATCTCCCACAGAAGTTGTAACCAACTTGATAGCAGGCGTTGCAATGATCATGACTAATTCATAAATCCCAACCATTAACAACAAACGGAACAAAGAGTAAGCCCTTTGAATATCACGCTTTCGAAATGGTAAAGCTTTAACGAAATACAAAGACGTCTTGTCCAAAGCCAAGGTTGCCTCGACGAAAAGGAAGGACAAGCAACCCAAGACAAATGTATTGCTGAAATAGCTAAAAAAGATTTGTTTCTGCCCAGTTTCCAAAATAGCAAGAGGAACATTTGTTCTGATGGATGATATTTTTGCCAGCTCTTTCATGTTGTAGAGATAATACAAAATATAAAGCAGGCATAGGAAAGTGACAAAGGAACGTCTTACCCATTTTGATTTGAAAATCGGGCGATTTAAGAAACCTTTCAAAGCATTATTCAGAAACATTGTCATCAAAAGTTGCGTATCTTTGAATGAACGTGATTTTATCATGAACAGACTCCGTGCGTAACACCTCTGCTTCCAATTGACTAGCATCGCCAGTAAAAGGAACTAATTTCCCATTAGACATCAAAAAGATATGGTCACAAAAGTGATTGATTATGGTCATATTATGTGAAATTAAGACAAAACTACGATGATCAAGTAAAGCCTGAAATAGTTTTACTGTAATCAAAGTGGTTTCAAAATCCAAACCATTAAAAACTTCATCTCCCAAAACATAAGGAGCATTTGATAAGACAGCAGCGATAATTTGAACTTTCTTTTTCATCCCAAAAGAATAAGATTCTAAAAGCTGATTCTTAGCTTCCTTCAAATCATATAATTCAAAGAAAGAGTCGACCTTATCAAGGTCTGCATTTGGATAACGCGCCAAAACGAATTGAATGTATTCATTTCCTGTCATGTAATCCGGAAGATAAAAATCAGATGGAATGTAAAAGACTTGCTCCTTGAAGGCATCAGATTGATTATGGTGACTGTCAATCCAAATCTCGCCTTCACTCGGGCGTTTCAAACCAACGACACAATCTAGAAATGTCGTCTTTCCACTACCATTAATACCAACAATAACACTCACTTGTCTTTCAGGAAAAGTCACTGAAATATCATTTAAAACCAAGCGCTTATATGTTTTAGATAAGTGTTCAATCTTAATCATAAATTCCTTATTCTAACAACTTCTCTTAAGAAGAAAGAGAAGAGAAATATTATTTAGTACAGTTAAATGTTACATGAATAACATCAGGAACACCTAACTTGATTCCGCCAGCAAAGTTTCCTGATTGTGACGTACAGTAAGCCGCATAACCAATAACTGCAATGACAGAAACAAGAGCGCAAACTGCCCAAACCCACTTAACAGTTACTTTTGAAGCATATTTAGCTTGCAAAGCAACCAAGTAGTTATCCATAAATCCTAACATAATCTTATGTTTTCCTTTCAACTTTTTAAAAATAAGAGGACAAAAAATGCCCATACAAATGGCAAATCACTCTTATCTATCAGGTGTTCTTTTTCGAAAAATAATTACCGATAACGTAAACTATTTAAACAGATTACACTATCATCATATCATCCAAAAGTTAAGATTTCTGAAAATTGTATATTTGCTTAACAAAAAAAGTTTATTTGCGTATTTGCAAATAAACCGATTTTAATATTTTCGCTGATACAATGAAGACATAACATTAAGGAGGATACTACTAATGCTTAAACTAACCCTTAAACCATTACTTAAAACAGTCGTTCTGGTACTTCCATTCTTTGTATATTACCCGTAAAACCCATTCAAAATAATCAATCAGCCCCAAGTAATAACATTCATCCCTTCCCCTGCCCTAATAAATGTTGTTACTCACAAAACTTATGAATAATACGTAATATATAAAATTTGGAGGATACTTATTATGTTCACATTGAAAAAAACTGCTAAAGAATTGACAAAATTTGCTTTAATCTGTCCCGTACTCCCTCTAATCGTTTTGTGTTTTTAATATCCTAGACAGATTCACTTTCAAGAAAGCAACCATCGTAGGGTTTCCAATTTCTTCTACACAGTCAATAAAGTGCTCTAATTCCGATATATCTTTAGAGTCACTTTCGATATGCGCGATTATTTTCTTTAAAAACTTTACAAAAGTCATCGCAAACATATCTTGATAGTTGATTATTTTCTCTAAAGCCTCAATAAAGTAATTCGCTTGATAAATTTTACGATAGCCAATTAACAACAAAATAAGATTTAAAAAAACAACTTCTGCATTTTTCTTGTGACTTGGCAATGATAAATAAACTTTATCTCTATCTACAAAAGCTTTTCCCAAAAAAATTAAATCCGACTCAGATAAGATAGACATAGTATTTCCAAAAACAAGTAACTCATACTCAGTCCATTCTTCAATCTCATAAAGATATGTAGTCAAAAAATTTTTTTCTTCATCACTAATTACATAAGTTGGATCAAGAGCATAAATTGATGTTTTTATAATTAATTCATTTAGTCTATTATAAACATCAAAAGCTTCAGATTCTTTTTCTTCGTCTAGTAGTTCATAGAGACCTTTTAAATCTTGTTGGTTATATAATTTAGAAATTGTGTTTATCAAATAAAATAATTTCGGTTCTTGATAGTTGTTAATCGCATGTCCAAATTCTGAGAAGGTCATGTGGATACCTGAGATGGCGATTAAGAGTTTATCTGCGGCAAGCATGGATTGGCCATTTTCAAAACGTGAGAGTTGAGATACCGAAAGGTTTTCTCGTGCAACGTCTTTTAGTTTCAAACCACGCGCAATTCGCAGTTCGCGGTAAAGTTCACCCAATTGCATTGATTTTTCGAGTTTCATACAGTCTCCTTTTTTGAATCTATGATTTTCAAATTCTCCCAGCAAGAAAGGTCTTTAGCTGTTATCCCAAACAACTTAGAAAAATCATAGTCTATATTTCTATTTTAAAAATCTAGGTATATTCTAGGTATACTAATGTTTATTGTATCACATTTTTAAAAAAGGAATAGCAAAAAACAAGAACTTGGTTTAACCAAGTTCTTGTTTCTAACAATTTTCTGGATAATAACTTACCAAATAATCACACGATTTTCTGGTGCACGCCACATTGGGTCACCTGCTTTGATGTCAAATTCTTCATGGAAGTCATCAAAGTTTGGCAATGTGACATTGGTACGAAGTTTGGCTGGCGCGTGCACATCAATGCTTGCTAGCATTTGCATGTATTCATCACGCGCCTTCATGCGCCAAATGGTTGCAAAGTTGATAAAGAAATCTCGTGCTGAGAAATCGTCATCTTGTTTCGCAGCCTCAAGCGCACAAGCCACACCACCAAGGTCAGCCACATTTTCAGAGACTGTCAATTTACCATTGACCTTAGCGCCATAAGAATCTAGCCCATCAAATTGTTCAACGATTTTATCGGTACGTTCCGTGAAGGCTTTGTAATCTGCTTCTGTCCACCAGTTGTTTAGGCTACCATTTTCATCAAATGAAGCACCGTTGGTATCAAAGGCATGTGAAATTTCGTGAGCAATGACTGCTCCGATACCACCATAGTTAGCTGATGAGCTTTGCTCCAAGCTGTAAAATGGTGCTTGTAAAATAGCCGCTGGGAAGACAATTTGGTTTTGTTGTGGGTCGTAATAAGCATTGACCATGTGTGCTGGCATATGCCATTCACTACGATCAACCGGTTTATTCCATTTACTCCAGCTGTGAGCGATAGAAATTTTAGCCAGATTTCGCGCATTTTCAACGAGTGACAAAGACTCGTCAATGATTTTTTTCGCATAAGTTTCTGGTAATTTTTCCGGATAACCAATGTGAGGAGTAATAACGTTCAACTTAACAATAGCTTTCTCACGTGTTTCTGTGGCTAACCAATCTGCGGATGCGAGACGTTTCTTGTAAACATCAATCATCGTTGCAACCTTATGCACTACGTCAGCTTTTGCTTCAGGTGAGAATTTTTGACCTGCATACCAAAGACCAAGAGCTTGGCTATACGCACCAGATGCTAGATAATAAGCTGCTTTCTTCTTATCCATGGCTTGTGGTGTTCCTGAAAGAGCACGACTGTAAGTCCCTGAAAGCACTCGAATCTCATCTGTCAAATAGCTGTTGTAGCTTGTCGCTGCTGAAATAATCAAATCTGCTTTAAGCAATTCCCAGTTCTTTTCAGAATAATATTCTGCCGCAAATTCTTTCCAAAAACGTTCTTCTGGAACAATGACTTTGTCAGGAATTTCCCCAAGAATTTGTGTAAAAATGCTATCCAAAGGAAGTTCTGGTGCTAATTTTGTAAAATCAGCCCAGTCATAAGGATGATAAAGTTTAACATACTCAGATGATTCTTCACGTGACAAGACATATTTAGCCAACTTGGCATCAAGTTCAATTGTTTTATCTAGCAAATCTTTAATTTCTTCTGCTGAGAAATCAAATTTTGCTAGCAATTCTTCTTGCATCTGACGCCATGTCGCTAACAATTCTTTACCTTTATCGTTGTCTTCAGCGTAATAAGTTGTATCAGGCAAAATTGTTCCCGGTGCGTCTGCCCACAAAACATTAAGCTGCGCATTCATAAAATCTGGCGCCACACCAAATGGAAATTCATTTGGTTTTCCAGCCATTTCAAAATCCGCAATTTGTCCGGCAAAATCCGCAAAAGAAGCCAATTTCTTATATTCTTCAATCAAAGGAAGAACTGGTGCTACACCAACAGCTTCACGGTTTTCATAGTCTGATGTCATGCGGTGGAATTTAACAAAATTTTGCAAAATGCTATCGTCTGGAAGATTTTTACCAGCCAACCACTCATCTGTGGTTGCTAACATTAAGTCTTCAATCTCATCAGCTAAATCTGAAAAACCACCAGTACGCGGTTTATCATCAGGAATGATAGCTGTCTTTTCCCATTCGCCATTGACGGCTTCATAAAAATCATCTTGGTATCGAGTCATAGGAATCTCCTTCTAATCTGTTAAGAACATTCTATCAAAAATTCAGAAGAATAACAGTTACAAGGATTTTCAAAGACAAAATATCCAAGCTCTGCTATTATCGCCCAAACAAAAAAATCCAAAAGTCAGCCTATCTCTAAGCCAACTTTTGGATAACTCACAACTTAGTATCGCAGTTTACGATAAACGGTAATCACCAACAAAAGCAAAATGAAGATAAAGATTGCTAAAATTGGTGCGACTAGCAACGGTTCAACACGACTAGCCTCAGAAATCACACGCGCATTCTTAATTTTATTTGGAATGCGGTGACCACGCACCAAGAGACGGTGACTATTAACACCATAAGGCGTACACGTCACCAAGGTCACATAATCTTGATTTGGGTCAATGGCTAGCGCTGAGACATCATCTGGCAAGACCGTCAGAATTTGGTCAACTTCATAAGTCAAGGTTTCATCTAAGACTTGAATCATGAAAGTATCACCATCAACCAAACGATCGATGTCTGTAAAGAGCTTAGCCGATGGCAAACCACGGTGACCTGAAATCACAGCGTGTGTTCCCTTGCCACCAACCGGTAATGACGTTCCAGGAATATGCCCAACGGCTACCTGCAAAATCGCATCATCCGTACCGTGGTAGATTGGCAAAGTCGTGTTAATCTTTGGAATTTCGACATAAGCCATAATTCCTGTACCAGTCACATCAAGGGTTTTATTATAAACAGACTTCTCAGCATTTGATAAATTCAAATCAGGCATAATGCCCTTTGCTAAGGTCTGATTATAAGCCTTGGCATCTGCTAACATCTTATCTTTCTTATCTTGACTCATGTCCTGAACATTTTGGACATAGCCAGCCACAGCTTCTGATTGGTGAAATGAATTCCAATAATCGCTAACTGTCGGATACAACAAGAGGGACAGCCCGATTATTAAGATAAAAATAAGTGAATTTGTCAAAAAATTTTCTTTGAACTTTTTCAACATACTAAAGAGCTCTCCCCACCGTTGCAAGAGTAAAGGGAGTAGAAAGAAAGCTTAATGCTACTTGCCACTCCCTTTGTCAGATTAACAAGGTTAATCAATTATCAATGCTTGCTAACCCAACGTTTACAAACTAATCTTATGCTTATTTAGCAGCATCCATACGTTTTTTAGTGATAAGAAGAATAGCTGCTACAAGAACAAGGATTGAACCAACAACGTAAAGGATTGTTGTACCCATACCACCAGTTGATGGAAGAAGTGAACCTTTACGGTTGACGATACCAGCAGTCAATGAACCGTCAGCTTTGTTAGCATCAAATTCTGCTACACCTGATGTGACATCACCTGAAAGTTTAGTCAATTGAGGGTCATCTGATTTAACATCGTATTCAGCGTTGATTGTGAATTCGATTGGTTTGATTGTGTTGTAACCATCTGGTGTTTTTGATTCTTCGAGGATATAATCACCGGCATCTAGACCTTTGAAAGTGAATGATGTTCCTTCAGCATTTTTAACTACATCTACATTTTTAGTTGAACCGTCTTTGTTTTTCTTAACAAGAGTGAATTCTGCACCTGACAAAGCTTTACCATCTTGGTCAACTTTGTTAATGATTGTTTGGTAAGTGAAAACTTTTACAGTATCTTTTGGAGTTTTACCAGTATCAGCTGGTTTAGATGTACCGTCACCAGTATCGTTAGGGTTGTTTGAGTATGTCAATTCAACGCTGTTTGGGTTACCTGCTGAACCAAGAACAGCTTTATCATTAAGAGTTGCGTTGTATTCTACAACAACTTGGTTCTCGTCTTGAGTAATATTAGCAACAGCTTTCACATCAGTAATTACAATAGAAAGTACAGTTTTACCATCTTTTTCTGTTCTAGTGACTTGGTATTGATCTTTTGTCAAAGTTGTACCATCTGCTGTTACTTTTGTGATTTCTTTAAATGTCAAACCAGCAGACAAAGTATCTGTAAATTCTACATAGTAGTGATTATAATCATCAACACGTTTTTTAGGTAATTCTGCTGTCAATTGGAATGGAACAGTATCACCCATATCATAGTCAGCAGCATCTTGCCATTCAGAGTTTGAATTTTCTTTTACTTTCTTTTCAACAGTTGGAACGTCATTTTTGACTTCAACAGATTCAGCACCAGTTACTTGCATCATAAAGCGAGTATAAGCTCCATTTTTACTATCTTGTGACCCATCTTTATCTTTTACCAAGTAATAACCAGGGGCATCTACTGTAAGCTCAACTGTATCACTAGTACTTTCTTCAGATGTAGCTGCAGTTGCAAGATGTTTGCTAGCTTCCTTTGCGAAATCTTTTGCAGTTTCTGAATCAAATGCTTGACCTGATAATTTTTCAGCAATTTTAGCGGCATCAGATTCACCGTCGTATGTGAAGCCATTTTCATTTACACCAGAACCCCAGTGAATATTTGAAAGTGTCGGTGTCTTTGCACCGTCTTCTTTATAGAGATCACCACCAAAAATTTGGTAAGCTTCATAAGTGTGATCTTTTGATACATTATTAATTGTAATAGTATATTCATCAGCGAATGCATTCCCACCAACGAATGCGAAGAGTGTAGCAACAAAAGCTGCTAAGAGCAATTTAAACTTCTTCATTATAAAATCCTTTTCCTTCTTTCTTTTTTTGAAAACTAAATTGTGTAAACTCCTAAAGCGAAGTTATACCCTAAATCTTTACAGTAGTGAATCAGGCACCACCACCTTTACCATAATCTCTTATCATCAGGAGTCACCTCCTGCTTGATATGTTTTGTAAGCTTTCAGGATTATCAATCCTGTAGTAAGTAGGACGAGAGCCGCACCAAGTACATAGTGCATCTTCACGCCACTACCACCAGTCTCAGGCAATTCATATTGCTTCTGAGCTTTATTTTTAATGGTAATATGACCATCCTCAGAATCCGTCGCCATAACAATCGGATTTTTCGAACTATCAGGACCATTTGAATAACTAGTATCATAGCCAGAAACGGGCGTTTCACGAACATAGTATTTATAATCTACTTCATTACCCGAAGCATTTTTACCAGAAACAGGCAATCCCTTGTACGTTCGAGTCCAATCATCATCGTGAGTCAATGTCTCACCTGATTTATAGACTGTCTCAGTAGAATTGCCTTGACTATCAGTCGCAACTTGAATCAAGTCGTAAGTGATTGAGCCATCAGAACGCTCGGTTTTGCTATCGTCAGCTCTTAGCCATTCTTTCTTAACGGTTAAGTTCGTTTGCTTGATTTTTTTATTCGGAACCAAATCAAGTCCAGGGTCATTTGACAAATCTTTGACCTTCCCTTTAAGTTCAATTGGGACAAAATCTAAATTTGTATTAACTTTACTATAAGTAAAGTAGTACTTAGTAGGATTTTTAGGATCTTCATATCCCGCAGGAGCCTTGGTCTCTACAACATAGTAAACAGCTTCATATTGATATTTTTGTTTACTATCAGAATTAGTAATGTGAATTTCACCATTCTTATCAGTTGTATAAGTGGCTATAGCTTTTTTATCATTACCGTATTGATAAACTTTGAACTCAGCTCCTGGTAGTGTGATACCAAAGTTTTTTTCATCAACTTTAGTCAAGGTATAAGTCCCTTTAGAATAAACATTACCACCACCAGATTGTTCGAGGTATTGATAATTAGTTGTCGTTTCTGACGTTCCTTTATTAACACCTTCTAATTTTGCAGTGTTCTTTGCTTCTAACCAAGAACCATCACTAGCATCACTAATTTGGTAGTTGTACTTCAAAGTATAATGACCAGAGTCTGGCAAGGTTACTGTTATAATACCATATCGAGTATGAGTAGGATAGTCTTTTAATTGAGCAACATCTTTATAGGTCCAAGACCATGCAGAATTTGGAACAACATTACCATTAGCATCATAGAGAACCACTGAACTTTGAAGTAGTGTATAAGTAACATGCTCTTTGTAATACTCAATCGTATCTGTCAAAGTTAATGTATCTGATCCACTCGCTAAATCTTCAGCTTGGGAATTAATATCTACAGAATAATTCAGCACATGGGTATAACCAACCGAATCCGTATTAACCGATCCCTTACCTGAAGTGTCATAGTTTTGGTTATTAGTTTCACCAGTTTGAACCTTACTAATCTTTGTAGAATCACTACCTTCAGATGGCGATCCTGGATTATCTTTCCCAATTGTGACAATTTGTGTTTGGTCATCAGAATCATAAGCTTTTCCATCTACAGAAACTGTAACGGTATTAATCAAATTAGCCGTTACTTTTTTCCCAACTTCTGGAACATTATTGTAAGTTGTCGTAACAGTTATCCAGAAGTCTTTATCACCCGCAATATTATTAACAAGTGTATCACTATTAGTAGACTTAAAGTCCAAAATGATTTTGTTACCTGAAATTTTACCAGACAAACTGATATTTTTAGTTCCCCAGCTATCATCGCCACCAGTAATTTTACCGCCTTTTAGCGATGCTGTAACTAAACCATTATACTTACCATATGTTAAACCTGTTAACGATACACCATCTGGTAACGTATCAGTGATAGTCATACTTTTCGCATTTAGTGCACTTGCAAGGTTGACTTTGATTTTCCAAGTAACAATACCATCTTCACTAGTTTTAGTCGTTGTTCCTGGATTACCATCGCCATCCATTTTAAGAACTTTTGGAGAAAAGTCTGCTGAGGCTGAAGAACCTTCTGAAGTAATTTCATTACTTACAATCTGCCTATTATCAAATTTAGCTGTAGAGTCGTATTGGAAAGAAACCTCTTTTTGACTTGACGTAAAATCTTTAGTCAATTCAATTTGGAATTCTGAATAATGAGTACTATCGTCTAATTTTTTATAATCAGTATATGGACCATAGTTAGGCTGACGCGCCTCTAAAGTGAAACTTTTTTCACCAAATACTTTTACAAGATTTTGATACAAAACCTTTAATTGTGCTTTTGTATACCAGTGATGTTTAAAATTTTGGTTATACGGATCTTTCAAATAATCTCTAAACTTAGTTTTGTCACCGTTAGCATCAACTGCCTTAATCACACCACTAGATGGCATCGTTATTGTTACCTTCCAAGTAATAATCTTAGTATCAGAATCTAATCCATCTTTTTCACCAACAACCGACTTGCTCAAACCACCTGTGTTTGAACCTGTTCCCGACTCAGAGCCTGAACCCGAACTTGAACCAGGAACTGTCACTGTTTCTTCATCCGAAGTCTGGTCGCCATCATCATCTAGAATAGCATTATTTCTGATCTGATTTTGTCCCCACTCTAAGTTAGTTGCCTTTGTGGTATAAGTGATAACATATGATTTTGTATTTGATTTCTTACCTTTTTGCCCACTGAAACGAATGTAGGCAACCTTGCTGAAATCCTTTATATTATCATCCAACTGTTTATTATTGGAATCATAATAACGGAAAGTTCCTGATGCACTGCTACCGTCTTTCAAGGCAACCGTTATTGATGTTGCATCCTTAAAGAAATCATCCTTCAAAGTGGCACCACCAATGTCGTTCCCGTCAGGGTTAACTGTAATCGTCCAAGTAATTAATCCAGTTTTATCATCATATTTACCAGTTTTCTTAATGTCATTCAATTTCAAAGTAACTTCACTAGAACTACTCTTAGATACTTTATCATTGTCATTAGTCTTAGAAGTAGCTGTCACTTTATTTTTTACTGAAACCATAGAACCAACTTTAAGTCCTGATAATTTATAGCGATAGGTAATTGTGTAGAAATGACCAATTGCCTGACCATTTGAGGCAATACCACCAGATGTTAACTGCGGTAAATTCAATGACCACTTTCCTTTTGATTTATCAAATTTAGGTGTGGCAGAAACATCCTCAGTTTTTGTCACATTACTAGAACTTCCAGTATAAGTTGATTTTTTAACTGAGATACTATCGACACTATCAATAGCTATTCCAAGTCCCATTAGTGAAGAAAAATCAGAAATAGCATCACTGACACTAATGGTTGATGGCGTTCCATTTAAAGAATCAACTGTAACTGTATAAGTAATGTAAGGAGTATCTCCTTCATACCTTAATTCACTTTTCTTCTTGGTATTGATATCATAATTCTTTTCGATATTTTGTTCAGTAATAGTTACATGCACCCTATCAGAAAAGTCTGCAACATAATCACCGTTATCATTCTTCGCAATACTTTTCAACGTCATGTCATAATATAAATCACCATCAATTGATGTTCCAGGTGCTAATTTATGAACATAATCATCATTGAAATGTATTAACATATAGTATCTTCCTTTTTCATCTTGATGGAAGTGGAAAGTACCTGCTTTATTTCCTGAATGGTCTAAAACATTATACTCTTCAGATGTGTTCACAATAACACTTTCAGGAAGACTTAAATAATAATCATTTCTCTTAACTAAATCTGCCTGACTTAAATTTGTAAAATCCAAAGTTAATTTCGTTGTCACTTGATTTGTTGCCAAATCCAACTTAGTAGAATTAGTATCAAAACTATAGTTTGTCAAATACCCTGAAAAGTCAGCGTAGGTTACACCTGCTAAGGTGTAAGTTGAGAAGGTATTAGACTTGAAATCAACACTTTCGACGGCTCCGTCACCAGTTTCTTTAATGTCTGTATCTGTTGATTCAGTCAAATCTTGAACCTGATTGACATCGTTATCCACAAAGTGATACAACTTCCAACCAGCTTGTTTGTCATCGCTTGTGGATAAGTCATTCTTAAAGGCCATTGAAACTTTAACATCTTTACTTGGTTCAACTTCCTTGCCACCATCAGTGACAAATGAAATATCATAAGAATGTGCTTGCGACAAGCTTTGCTTGCTTTCGCTTAAAAGCGATGTTAACTTGTTATCAATGGCAGTCGTGTCAGAAACAGGCTTTACCTTTAATTGAACTGGCTCTGTAAAGGTATCTCCCTCATAAGAGACCGTTACCGTCACATCTGACGTTTCAGCAGTCAAAGTACCTGCTTGTGACATATCCTTTTTTTCTTGACTTGACTCAGTCGGACTGGCTTGTGAAGAAGCTTCTGTCTGGCTATTTTCTTTTTGGGAATCATTCGTCGTGGACTCAACCTGAGATGAAGCACCATCTGAGGATTGAAAAACAGACGAACTATTTCCCGTACTAATTGTTAGGGCTGGTAATATTAGTAAATATGTCGTACAAAAGACAACGACTAGAGATAGCACCAAAGCAATCTTTGCAATGATACTATCTCGGACTCGCTTTTTTACTAAAATTGCTAACCTTGCCCATAGCTTTAACATCCAAACTCCTTTCTAAACATAATTTTTGTTAACTCTCTAATCGATTGACCCCATACGGTTAAGTGGCCAAATTCTTAAGCTTAGTTTCCCAACTAACTGTTCACTGTCTACTGGGCCGACAGCTTTATTACGTGAATCGACTGAAACCTCACGGTGGTCCCCCATCACAAAGTACTTTCCATCTGGTACTTGATAAGGTAACTCGATATTGGTTTCTCCATAATTTTTTTCACCTCTTTGTAGGTAAGGCTCATTAATCTTTTTCCCATCAACAAAGACATTACCTTTTTTGTCAATGTTGACCCACTGTCCTGATGTGGCAATAACACGTTTAACCAAAACTTTATTGTTATAATAAAAAGCTACCACATCACCTTGTTTCAAATTCTTTTTACTAACAGAAACAACCATGTCTCCAGCTTTCAAAGTAGGAGTCATCGAATTTCCATAGATTTGCAAAACAGGTAACCAAATTGTCGCAACCAATACAGCCAAAGCTGCTACGGTTACTAGGGTGAAAACAGTGCTACGTAAGGTGCGCATGTAGCGCTCACGATACTTAATTTTTCCTAACTCTTTTGAAAGCTCCTCAGCTTTCGGTAAGTCAGCTAAGGCAATTTTCTCTGATTTTTTCTCAAATAGTGGTTTCATTTAAAAAGCTTAACCCCTTATGCCTCATCCTCAGTATTCTTTTTTGCATCCGCCATACGTTTGACGTTATAAAGATACGTGTCTGCCGCCGCCTGAGCTTCTTCAAAAACTTTACTAATTGCCAAGGCTGCTTCAGCGATGGAACCCGCATCAGTGACTTCTAGCTCACGACGCTCAAGTTTACCTTCAAGTTCTTTTACTTGATCTTGAAGCTCTTCAATTTCTTTAGCTTGCTCTACAAGCAGCTCAAACAAATCTGAACGACGAAGTTTTCTTAATTGTTTAGCATCAAGCACGTTAGAACCTCCTTCTTAGTATTTGTTTTCACATAAAACTCACATAATTTTAAATGTATATTTATTCTAATTTTGAAAAAATAAAGACTAGATAAACATTTTTTCATTTTGTCGTTTTATATATCTAGGCGTTTTGAAGAACATTATAATATTTTTTCGCGATTTTGAAAAGGGATTTTGTACAAGTGATACTTTTTTTAAGATTTTGTTTCCTAGTTCTAATTTTCTTAATATTTCGTCCTCTATCATTGTTAGGAAAGCTAACAATGATAAATATCTAAAGTCAAATATTGTTAATTTCGTAGGATTGATGTAGCTTAATTTTTAGCTTTATGTTACAATGCTAAATTGATTAGGTATAATTTTTGGTCTTTTCAGAAATATTACATCATTCAAGTAGAGGATTGTTTATGACAAATTTATCAAAAAAACACCAACAAGTTTTAGAAACTAAACACCGTTTATCAAAAGCACTTTATCTACTGATTACTGAACGACATTATGACAAAATCACTATCTATCAAATCTTAGACAAGGCCACTATCTCACGTCGAACATTTTATCGCTACTTTGATGATAAAGCTGATTTAATGGATTTCTGTCTAGAAAACTTTGTCAGAGGATATTATCTTCAACGAGATAATTTTATCTTGGCGAAAAAACCTGAAGATGTATTCTTAGTTACTTTGAATTTTATGTATGAAAACAAAGCCTTTATTTCATCACTTGTTGAAAGTGGGCACTTTTCATTACTAACAGAAAAATTCAATCAAAAATCTGCTCAAATCTATAAAACCATCAATCTGCCATGGTGTGTTGATGATACTGTAGATAGCAACATCGATTACATTTCCAAAGGTTTATTCGGTGCTTATCTTAACATCCTACAATTTTGGCTAAGTAAAGACGAGCCTGAAGAACCCGAACTCATTGCAAAAAACTTATCCCTTCTTTTTAATTCTATCCCTAGTTACTTCAATGCCCCTTCAGAAGAACATATAAAGATAAGAAATAAAAGATAGGGATATTTATTTTCTGAAATTTTCGTAATCATGCCTATAACTACATTTCTTGACACCTTTTTACCATAAAGTTGACAAGAAAAACGCTAACATTGACAGATTTACCGTTTCCATTTTCCTATAAGTTGACACTATGCCATTGTTAGTTGACAAGAATTCAATTTTTAGTTAGCTAAACAATCAATAATAGTATTAACTTATTCATAGTTTAAAAGGAAATCGTTCAGTAAAACTTACTTGATAAACTATTCTTTATTTTGTGTTCCCGTTTATAATAAGTCTCTTTGGAGATCTTAAATAGATAAAAGTCGGTAAAAACTTCTTTTTGCCGGCTTTTTTACATGAAATTTTCATATCATTTAAGCCTATTTTATTAAAAATGGTAAAATATCTTGAAAATTCGCTTATTTTTACACAATTTACACAGAGTTATTCACAAGTTGTGGATAAGTGTGGTTATATACTGGGGATAACTTGTGTATAAGCTAAGAACAAATGCCTTTATATCAAGCTTTGAGAGCTATCCACATTTTTGGAAAACTTGCTGTTAATAACTTCTATTTTTAGGTTATTTTGGGCAAAAAAAGGAGCCAATTCTTGAAAATCAGCTTCTTTTTCCACATTTATAGTAAGTCATCACGACTAACTTGTTCAAATTTTTGATCGCCATCATTTAATTTATCCCAAATCACAACTTTTCCGGCTTTCAAAGATTTCTGAACATCAATGATACGTTGGTTAGATGACCCACGGAATTGTAGCATCAAGTTTTTCTTAGTGATATCAAAGCGACCATCTACCAAAATATCAATTAGGCTTAGCATTTCTAGTTTATCTGGTGTTTCTTGCATCATTTCTTCCCAAGTATATCCAGTCCAAGACCAAATATCTTTTTCAGGAAGTTCACGGCGCACGCGCTTAATTAATGGCAAGAGAAAACCTGTGTTTAAGAAAGGTTCACCACCAAGAAGCGTCAAGCCTTGAACATAAGGCTGCGCCAGGTCAGCCATAATTTGCTCTTCTAACTCTTTCGTGTAAGGTTGCCCTGCCTTAAATGACCAAGTTGCAGCATTATAACACCCTTTACAGTGAAACATACAACCTGATACATAAAGGGAGTTACGAACTCCTTCACCATCAACAAAGTTAAAGGCTTTATAGTCGATAACGCGACCTTGACTTAATTCTTCTGACTTCCATTCACCAGGCTTGGGAGTATTCCAATTTTTTTCTTCCATCCTAGCCTTCTTTCTACCTTTTTATTTCTATTATACTGATTAATCAGTCTCCAAAGTTATCCAGTAACGCTCAACAGCTTCTAAAACATCTTCAAGCTGGCCACCATTGGCTAATATTACCTTACGACTACCTTCATTGTCATCATGACATGTGACCAAAGCTTTGGTGATATTCTTCTTCTTCGCTTCTAATAATCCTAAGCGTAGCTGTTCTTTAGCATATCCTTTACGACGTTCAGATGGACGGATAGAATACCCAATATGTCCACCTTGCTTCAAAAGATTCTCATTTAAGCGTAAGCGCAAATGCAAAAATCCTAAAGCCCTGCCATCATCAGAAAAAGACACAAACTGAACGGCTGGAACAAAGTTGGCAGGAACATTAATCCCCATCTCACTCAGGCGATTGCTTTCAAGCCAATCCTCGTAATCAAAGTTATCCACATCCCAGAAACCACCATCGTGGGCAGACTGGCTCATTTCAAACTCTTTCATCATCTCAATAACGGCTGCTTTATCTGATAATTCAGGTCTTCGTAATTGCATAAGCTTACCTCTTATTTACTTTTTTTCTTCGCTTTTTCCAAAAATTGTGCTTTCAATTCATTGACACGCGCTTTTTTATTACCTTTAGCAGTTGAATGTTTTTCATGAAAACGCTCAACTTGTTGCATGCCTTTATAATCTAATTGGTATTTTCCCACGATTTTTTCCTTTCTTCAAGTTTTTTATCAATATAATAAAGAAGCTGGGACAAGCGTCTCCAGCTTCAATATGTCATGAAACTGTCTAAACCATAATTATTGGTTAACGAGTCTTATTAACAACTCTTATCTTTGTGCATGTGGTAGTCACCAGGGTTTTTAATTGTTGATCCATTCATGTGTTTAACACGAGCAGAAATTTCTTTGTGACGACCATTAACCATTGGACGAGCTTGAGGGTTACCAAGGTATCCACAAGTACGTTTAACAACATCTACTGATTTTGGATCGCTGTTGCCACAGTTTGGACAAACAAATCCACGTTCTGTTGGTGTGAAGTCTCCTTCAAAACCACATTTATAACAACGGTCGATTGGTGTATTTGTACCAAGGTATCCGACACGTGTATAAGCATAATCCCAAACAGCTTCTAGAGCTTTTGGATTTTGTTGAAGAACTGGGTATTCACAGTAGTGAATGAAACCACCAGTTGCACCAGCTTCTGGGTAAACTTTTTCAAAGTCCAATTTTTCAAATGGTGTTGGATTCTTACGTACATCATAGTGGAATGAGTTTGTGTAGTATTCTTTATCTGTAATATCTTTAACAATACCGAATTTCTTAGTATCAAGACGGCAGAAGCGGTCTGTCAAACTTTCAGATGGTGTTGAATAGATTGAGAAATGATAATCGTATTCATCTGACCATTTAACACAGTAATCTTTCATCTTACGGATAATGTCAACTGTGAATTCTTTAGCTTCTGGGTTAGTTTCCCACTCTGGTCCGAAGAAGACTGTTCCGACTTCGTAAAGACCGATGTAACCAAGTGATACTGTGGCACGACGGTGACGGAAAAGTTCATCAACGTTATCGTATTTACCAAGACGTTTTCCAAAAGCACCATATTGGTAAAGGATTGGAGCATTTGCTGGAGTAGCTTCTTTAACGCGTTCAACACGGTAAACAAGCGCATCTTTACAAATTCCCATACGTTCGTTGAAAAGTTCCCAGAATTTATCCATATCACCATATGATTCCATAGCAATACGTGGAAGGTTGACTGTAACAACTCCAAGGTTCATACGTCCTGAGTTGACTTCAACGCCATTTTCATCTTTCCACCCTTGAAGGAATGAACGACATCCCATTGGCGCTTTAAATGAACCAGTCAATTCAATGATTTTATCGTATGAAAGCACATCTGGATACATACGTTTTGTTGCACATTCCAAAGCTAATTGTTTGATATCGTAGTTGGGTGTACCTTCTTCAAGGTTAAGACCACTCTTCAATGTGAAGATTAGTTTGGGGAAGATAGCTGTACGGTGTTCGCTACCAAGACCTTGGATACGAATTTTAAGAATAGCTTTTTGAATTTCACGTTCAAACCAGTTTGTACCAAGACCAAAACCAAGTGATGTAAATGGTGTTTGTCCATTTGATGTGAACAAAGTATTGATTTCGTATTCAAGACTTTGCATCGCATCGTAGATATCTTTTTTCGTTTTTGTACGTGCGTAGTCTTCGCGGCGTTCTTCAGCAACCCATTCCTCAGCATCTTTTAAGTGCTTTTTGTAGTTAAGTTCAGCATATGGTGCCAAGAATTCATCGATACGGTCTGCTGTACATCCACCGTATTGGCTTGAGGCAACGTTAGCAATGATTTGTGAAATTTGTGCTGTTGCTGTTTGGATTGATTTTGGACTTTCAACTTCAGCATTACCAATCTTAAAGCCGTTACCCAACATTCCCTTGAAGTCAATCAAACAACAGTTTGTCATTGGAGTATATGGGCTGTAATCAAGGTCGTGGAAATGAATATCACCTTTTTGGTGAGCATTGGCAACATGAGCTGGCAACATTTTAAGACCGATTGATTTACCAACGATACCTGCAGTCAAGTCACGTTGTGTATTGAAGACTTCACTATCCTTGTTAGCGTTTTCATTAACGACAGTTTGATCTTTGTTCAAAAGTTTATCAATCGAAAAGTTGATATCTGTCGCTTGAGAGCGTGCAAAATCGCGTTTTGTACGATAATTAATATATTCTTGAGCAATTGCGTATTCATTAGCTTCTAAAAGTTCATGCTCAACGATATTTTGAATTTCATAAATTTTGACGTTGTCTTTGAAGCGATCAAAAATTTCAGCGATGATATTATCTGAAATAGTTTCCAATTTTGCTTCAACAACTGGTGACATTTTTGTCACATTATTGCTTGCTTTAACCAAAGCATTATAAATTTTATCTGAATCAAAGTTTACAGAACGTCCATCGCGTTTGATAACTTTTACAGTAGGTTGTGCAGCAATTTTTTCTTTTTCTAATGTAATCATATGAACACTCCTTCTTACTCGTCTATTATAACACGGGACAAAAAAAAATCAATATCTTGTGGTCACTTTTTTTGTCGACCACAAGATATTGCGTTTTTCTTTATTTTTTATGATAGACGGTAAAGCCTGTAATACCGCCGATTTGGACCTCTTCATAGTTAGAAGAAAAATTATTTTTAAGTGAATCAGAAATTTTTTGGTCCTTATTGACCACAATATATGACCCCATATTTTGTAGCAATTCATCTTCTAAAACTTTTTCATTAGCAGATTTAGCAGTATTCACAACTGGAGATGTAAATTGTGAACTACTTGCTAGCTTACTATTGATTCCAATTTTAGATGAGTCATCCCAAACGTAGACAGTATCATCTTTAGTCGCATTTTTGGCAAGATAAGTTGCAATGATACCACGTTCACTATTGGCATTAGCAGATAAAACAGTGTGCACCAAAGGCTGCCCAATACCAAAGACAAGCACTAAAATTGGTAAATAGAAGTGACGTTTAAGATATAAACCAAAAATTCCAGCATTGTCTGATGCTTTTCTGCGACGGTGTGATGTTTTAGTCAAACTACGTTGATATTGTTCACCCAAAACGATAGCAGTCAACACCAAACCAAAAGGCAGTGCTGCCAATAAGTTATAGAATTGATAACTTTGTGTAAATAAATCAATCGCAAAGAAGACGATAAAGACTAGTAAAATAAGCCATTTAGCTACTTTATCTTCACCTTTGACAACTTTTCCAAATGACACCGCACCAAGCAAAAGCCCTGATGCCAAAGCCAGTACAAGTTGGAACAACAATGTCAAAATCAAATTACCGTCACTTACTGCAAAATTAGTAAATTGGTAAACAATAGCTTGTGTAATATAAGGTGACAATACTTGCGCATTCAAGATAAAGTATCCAGCTGTGTAAAAGACTAAAATAGTCCCGAAAATGATACACAACAATTGGTAAAAACCACGCGCAAAATGTCTTTGTTTCAAATTAAAGACGATAATTGTTAGGAAAGAAAGCGCCCAGAACACCAAAGTACGTGGTTCTAGAAGCATAGCTGCAGCGCCCGCAAATCCATATAAAATAAAAGCTTCATCCTTGATAATATCAGCAAAATATTTTGTTAAGAACCACAATGAGACCATAACAAAAGGCATTGCAAATTGGATCGGATACAAACCACCAAAACCAAGGGCAACATTAAGTAGATAAAAAGCCCCACTAAATGCCACTGCCACACGTTGGCTGTTGGTGAAATAGTTAACCAATTTATAGAAATAAATTCCTGATAAATAGAAAGTAACGATTTGAATTGGAACCAACCACAACGTTGAACCAAGGTAATAAGCCAAGGCGATCACTGCATAATACAAGAAACCACCTGTCGCAAACATGTCTGTAAATGGAAGATGTTCTTGCGTAAACATTAATCCAATATAAAGATTTTGTGATTGTAGGCTATTTGCCATGTCTGTAAACATTGGCACGGCTACTGATAAGCAGCTCACTACAACACTCAATAACAAAATATAAAGTTTATGAGGTTGAGGCACCTTTGTTCGTCTAGAAGGTTCTAGATGGCTGCTAACTTCACCGATTTTACGAGATGAACGACTGTATGATGGCACAGCGGTCTGATCTACATTTGCTTGTTCTGATGTATTCACTTATTCTCTCCTTGAATTGTCATACTCTAAGTATAACAAAAACTAATCATTAGTCAATTTACTAAGGATAGCACAGTAAGCTAAAAGTTCCCTAAAACGGTGACGGCGCTTGGATTGGTAGCGTTTTAGGAAATCCTTTTCTTCTTTACTTAAACGACTATTTTTGTCCATAAAATACCCTCCTTTATTTTACTTATTCGTAAAATAAAAAAAGCCACTTTTGGGCTTTCTTAGTACAGAGTTCAACACTAACAAAAAAGAGGCTAGGAATACTCCTAACCTCTCATCGTACAAACTTAGTCTTCATCCAAGAAGCTGTTGAAGACTTCTTCAATCATATCCCATTCAGCATCTGAATCTTCAGGGATTGGTTGAAGGTCACCTTCAGTACCATCTTCATTTTCAGTGAATGAGTAAGCTTGAATTTCAATTTGACCTTGTTCGTCTTCTTCAGCACCTGCTGGTACCAAAAGAACATAGTTTTTACCAAATTCTTCGCGACCGTCGATCGTCAAAAGAATTTCAAAAAGAGTTTCATTTCCTTGTTCGTCTACAAGTGTAATAACTTCATGCTCGTGATCATGGTTATGATCGTGGTTATGGTTATGTGCCATAATAGTCTCCTTTAAATGAATTAATGATTAGATTAAAACATTCTATCTAAATAATTTTGCAAAATAAGCTGTGCAGCTAATTTATCGATAACTTTTTTACGCTTACCACGACTAACGTCAGCCTGTTCTACTAACATACGTTCTGCTTGAACAGTCGTTAAACGTTCATCTTGATAATCCACAGGAATGTTGAAAAGTTCTTTAATTTGGTCACCGTAAGCCTTACTTGCTTCTACACGAGGTCCTTCAGTATTGTTCATATTCTTAGGTAAACCAACCACAAACTTATCAACTTTATACTGTTTAACTAACTCTCCAAGTCTTTCAAACCCAAACTCGCCAGCTTCTTCATCAATTTTGATAATTTCTACGCCTTGTGCTGTAAAACCAAGTGGGTCGCTAATCGCTACACCAACAGTCTTTGAGCCGACATCTAGTCCCATGATTCTCATTTCAAATCGATTCCATTTCCTTTGAGATAATAGCGGACAAGCTCTTCAACAATTTCGTCACGTTCGTATTTACGAATCTGATTTCTAGCATCATTGTAACGAGGCACATAAGCAGGGTCACCACTTAGGACATAACCTACAATCTGATTAATTGGGTTATAACCTTTTTCATCAAGAGAGCGATAAACCGTTGTTAAAGTTTCACTAATTTCTTTCTTGTTGCTATCGTCTAAATTAAAGCGTACAGTTTCATCTGTAAATCCCATACTTACACCTTCTTTCTAAATAGCTGTCACCAATTATTATAGCTTATTCACTAAGATTTCACAAGAATCTGACTTTATTTAACCAAAGTTTATTCAGATTCTTGATCATTTTCAGCAAAAGTGGTCAGAAAAGCTGACATAGAGAGGATGTAAACTTTTTCATTTTTACACTTTTTTAAGATTTATTTCATACTAATTAAGAGTTAAAAAAAGACACCAAAAGGCATCTTTTCTACTATATAATATATTACAAAGCTGCGCGAAGACGAGCTTCGGCATTTTCCACATTACGAATTGAGCGTGGCAAGAAAGCACGGATATCATCCTCTTTATAACCAACTTGAAGACGTTTATCGTCAATCAAAATTGGGCTTTTTAGGATACGTGGATTAGCTTGGATAAGGTCGATAACCTCACTTAAACTTAATTCCTCAATATCGCAGTCAAGTGCTTTTGCATAACGGTTTTTAGATGAAACAATACTTTCAATACCGTTTTCTGTTTTTGTTAATATCGCTAAGATTTCTTCTCGTGATAGTGGTTCTTTTCCTAAATTCTGTTCTTTATAAGGGAGCTGATGAGCGTTGAGCCATGTTTTGGCTTTCTTACAGCTTGTACAACTTGAAATTGTGTAAATTTTAATCATGTGCACTCTCACTTTCTATCCCATGATAGTTGTATTATAGCACACATACATAATGGAGCACATGGGACCTAAGACCTATTTTTTCGAAAAGTCAATTAAAAAGATTTATTTTTTTTGCAAAAATTAACGACTTTTGAGCCACAAATAACCAAAAAAGCCTGAAACGCATCGTTTCAAGCTTTAAAGTGCTTTCAAAATTATTCTTCAATTTCAATCGCATCATCCAAATCAAGAACAACTTCATCTACATTTTCAGTAGTTGCTGCTGATTCTTCAGAAAGTTTTGCTGCTTTTTCATCTTCAGTTTCTTCAACAAGTCCATAATGAACACGAACTTTGTGGTCGATTTCGTCAAAGATTTCTGGGTGATCTGCCAAATATTTCTTAGCATTTTCAGAACCTTGACCAATCTTCTCACCGTTGTAAGAGAACCAAGCACCAGCTTTTTTAATGATATCCAAATCACTAGCGATTTTAATCAATTCACCAGTGCGTGAAATTCCTTCACCATACATGATTTCCACTTCAGCAGTTTTAAATGGTGGAGCAACTTTGTTTTTAACAACTTTGATTTTAGTTTCTTTACCAATGTTGCTATCTTTTTGATCACCAGTACCTTTGATTTGTGTGTTTCCTCGCACATCTAGACGAACTGAAGAGTAGAATTTAAGGGCACGTCCACCAGGTGTAGTTTCTGGGTTACCAAACATAACACCAACTTTTTCACGCAATTGGTTAATAAAGATGGCAATTGTTTTTGTTTTATTGATAGAAGCTGATAGTTTACGCATAGCTTGACTCATCATACGAGCTTGCAAACCAACGTGGTTATCACCAATATCACCATCGATTTCGGCACGTGGAACAAGAGCTGCAACAGAGTCGACAACAACAAGATCAACCGCACCTGAATCAATCAATTTTCCAGCGATTTCAAGACCTTGTTCTCCTGAATCAGGTTGTGACAAAAGAAGTTCATCAATATTAACACCAAGGGCTGCTGCATAAGCTGGGTCAAGGGCATGTTCAGCATCGATAAAGGCTGCGATACCGCCTTCTTTTTGAGCTTGTGCTACAGCATGAAGGGCAACAGTTGTTTTACCTGAACTTTCAGGACCATAGATTTCAATGATACGTCCTTTAGGATAACCACCTGCACCAAGAGCGATATCAAGAGCCAAGCTACCTGAACTCATCACTTGAACTTTTTGTTCAGCGCGTTCACCAAGGCGCATAACAGCTCCCTTACCAAAATCTTTTTCAATTAATTTCAAAGCATCATCAAGTGCTTTTTTACGCTCATCACCGAATTTCTTCGTGATAGCTTCTGTTTTCTTTGTCTTTTTAGCCAAATTTTTCCCTTTCTGTTTGTTCAAACTAGCTCTATTATAGCAGAATTTAATCTTGTAATAAAGCTTGACGTACTAAGTTAAATGCATACAAACATGCAATATGACGCACATCTGAACGGCTTCGTCCACCTATGAGAACACGAATAGAATGAACTTTTTCTCTAGTAGCAATACCAATGAAAACTGTTCCCGCTGGGTGACCTTCTAAGCTATCTGGTCCTGCAACTCCTGTCAATCCAATCCCAAAATCAGCATCTGTTAACTTGCGAGATTGCTCAGCCATTTTCTCAGCTGTAAAGTGACTAACAACCCCGTGTTCTTGCAACTCTTCTAATGGAATCTGAAGCATTTTTGATTTTTCTTCAATGCTATAAGTCACAAAACCACCATTAAAGACTGATGAAGAGCCTGAGAAGTCTGCAATACTTGATTGAAATAGCCCTGCTGTTAAACTTTCTGCAGCTGTGATAGTCTTGTGTTTTTTCTTAAGCAAATCAAAAACAACACGCGCCATACTATTGTCATCACCGTAACCATAAAGCAAATTCTCAAGCGGAATGCTATTTAAAGTCTTCTTAGAAAGAATTTTTTGCTCTAGCTGGTCTAGTTTTGCCTTAGCTGATTCAATGTCGTCTGCTTTCGTTGACAAACGCAGCGTTACTTCACCTGTCTTAGCATATGGTGCAATGGTTGGATCGGTTTGGTTGTCAATCAAATCTGATAAAACAGTTACCAGTTGGCTTTCTCCAATGCCAAAGAAACGCAAAACACGTGAATAAAGTTGCTTATGGTCGCTAGATAACAAAGGTACTAAATAATCCCAGACCATTGGCTTAAGCTCACTTGGTGGGCCAGGAAGAACAACATAAGTGACGCCGTCAACTTCAATCACTCCACCTACAGCCAAACCAGTGCTATTTTGCAAAGGAGTTGAACCTTCAATCAGTTGAGCTTGGCGTTCATTGTTAGCTGTTCTTGTAAATTGAGGACGTGTCGCAAAGAACTCATCTAGACGTTTACTTGCCTGTTCGTCAAAGACCAGGTTACGCCCTAAATATTTTGCTAAGGTTTGCTTTGTCAAATCATCCTCAGTTGGTCCTAAACCACCACAGAGAACAACTAAATCGCTACGCTTACTTGCCAAATCAATGATAGACAAAAGACGTTCTTCATTGTCCCCAACTGCCGTTTGGAAAAAGACATCAATCCCTAACTTAGCAAATTCCTCTGATAGAAATTGTGCATTCGTATTTGTGATTTGTCCTGTTAAAATCTCTGTTCCTACAGCGATAATCTCAGCTTTCATAATTGCCACCTACTTATCTATTCGTAATTTAGTTTTATTCTATCAAAAATTGCTGAAAATTAACGTTTTTTGCAATAAGCTTCACGTAAACAAGTGTAAAATTATTGTAAATTTACTTTACATCACTGTCAACGACAGTTTTTTTCATAATTATCACAGACAAGACTGCAAGCAAAACCAAAGATAGCATAAAGTTGATTGCCATGACTGCTGAAACAGACATTTGCTTCACCATAAAACTTAATATGCATAGTAGTAAAACACTTCCTATACGACTTACTGTTGACTTAAATGAAATCAAAGAAGAAATATTCTCAACAGAAACCATTTTGTTAAATTGATAATTTAAAATAAATTCAATCACATAAAAGACAAAAACAAATATGAAATAAGCTGTCAAGAAAATCTCAATCTTCCCTAAAAAGAATGTCAACGGTAGAAAAACAATCAACGGACTGAACTTAAGCACACCAGCATACTTTTTAACACCATCAATGTTGATAGAATATGAAAAAAGCGTGATGACTTGAAAAGTAATATAAAAGAACGGAAAATACTGACTATCAATCCCCTTGCTTAAGAAAAATGATTGCCAAAGCTGAAAATGTGTCTGAAAGAAAATCTGAGTTAGAAAATCAAAAATCAGAATTAAACTCAAACGTGGCTGCTTGCGAAGTTCTTTAAAACTATCAGTAATTTGCTTTTTCAAAACCATTACATGACTATCTTGTAGTGAGTCTGACTTTGTTGTTTCCTTAAAAAAGAAAAAACTGATAAGGGTTGAAGCCACAAGAAAAACTGTTCCTAAGACATAAATGTTAATCCCGATAAAGTGATAAAGAATCCCACCTAGACTACTTCCTAGTAAGAGTCCAACGATTTCTAGACGATTACTTAAGGCCAGAAATTTTCGAAGTTCTGCTTCACGGTGTGCTAATTTAAGCTGATTAATAATGTAAGCATCAAGCGTTCCACTATCTAAAGCTGTGGCAATCCCGTAACAAAACCAAGCCGCAAAAATCAAGTAAAACTGATTGCTAAATAGTACAACCAAAAACATGATGATTAAAAATAGCTTTGACAGGCTGTAAAGATTTTTTCTGGAATAATTATCTGCTAATAGTCCACTTGGAAATTCAAATAAGACGATAGCAATACTATAAGCTGACTGAATGATTAGAATTTGTGATAAGCTTAAACCTTTGGCTAATAAAATTACTGTCAAAATAGAATGCGGCAGCGAATAAGCCACACTAACCAGAAAATTTGATAGTAAAAAAACTAATGTATTCCTTTTTATGCTTAAACTTTCCATATCTCCCACTAATCCTTCACAGAATTTTCTTTACAGAATACCTTATTTCACTAATACTGTCAAGATGTTTTACAGATAATTGACAAGAGTGTCAAAAAAAGCCACCTGACACTATCAGATGACTAAATTGATTTAAAATCACAATCTACTTCATGGTCATTTACCAAACCTGCTGCCTGAAGAAAAGAATAAACACAAACAGGACCTACAAATTTAAAGCCACGTTTTTTTAAATCCTTAGAAAGATTTTCAGATAAAGGCGTGCTGACAGGAAAGGTCGCATAATTCTCAACATCATTTACAATTGGCGTGTTATCAACCCAGCTCCAAAGATACTTGTCAAAAGAGCCAAATGCCTCTTGGACCTTCATAAAAGCTTGTGCGTTACTTCTAGTCGCATAAATCTTACGACGATTTCGAACGATTGCTGGATTTTGAAGAAGAACCTCAAGTTCATCATCAGACATCTGCGCTACCTTTGCCACATCATAATCGTAGAAGGCTTGGTTAAATGCTGCGCGTTTATTAAGAATGGTCTCCCACGAAAGACCAGCTTGATAAGTTTCAAGGCACAAAAGTTCAAACAATGCTTGATCATCATGCAATGGTTTTCCCCACTCCGTATCGTGGTAAGCAACATATAAAGGATTACTTTCCTTTACCCAACTACAACGTTTCATGTGAAACATCTCCTAAAATTCCTTGATTCTTAGCCTTTCATCAGCATTTTAAGGCTTGATTTGATGTATTGTTCTGCTGTTTCATTTGTGCCTTCAAAGAACTTACGAATTTTCTTAAGCTCTGCTGCTTTGTAGCCAAGTGCCAAAAGAGCTTCCATGGCTTCTTCAAGCTGCTCGTTTGCTGCCGCTTTGTTCTGAGAAACTTTGCCATTTTCCACAGAAACATCGACAAATTTTCCTGCCAAATCCAAAACCATTTGTTGGGCAGTTTTTTTCCCGATTTTCGGAAATTTCATCAAGTATTTGATGTCGCTTGTATCGATGGCATTGACCAAACCTTCATTATCATCCACTGCGATAATAGCTAGCGCAGTTGTAGGACCAATCCCAGAAACTGAAATCAGATTAAGAAAAACAGCCTTTTCGTCTTCAGTATGAAAGCCAAACAAAAGTTGAGCATCGTCACGAATTACTTGATGAAGGTAGACTTGGATATCTTGATTCATCAAATCTGAAAAGCTGTAAGGATTAGCAACATTGACAATATAGCCTAATCCCCCTGCTTCAATGACAATGTATTTCGCAGTAATTTTAGTTAATTTTCCTTTGATATAATCGTACATTTAGTATTTTCCTAACTCTCTTAAACTTGTGTGATTTTCTTGAATACGACGGAACATTTTTTCCATGTCTGACTTGGTAAAATTAACAAGTACTGGACGTCCGTGTGGGCAGTTATAAGGGTTCTTACATTGAGATAATTGAACAATGAGTTGTCGGGCTGAATAGTCATCAAGGGTATGGTTAGCCTTGATTGATCGTTTACATGACATCATAATCGCTAACTCAGCACGGTATTTCTTGACAGAAACTTCATTGGTCAACAGCAACATGTCGCACATTTCATAAACAGCTGTCTCAATCTCCTCTTCCTTCATCCAAATAGGATGCTCGCGAAGGATAAAAGTGTTATTGCCGTATGGTTCTAAATTAATGCCAACTTGATTTAGAAGCTCCATTTTTTCTTGAATTTTGATGAAATCTGCCCCAGAAAACTCAAATAGATATGGCATTAGCAACTGTTGTAATGAATCATCAACTTCGCCAATTTTGTCACGATAATACTCATACTTGACACGTTCCTGAGCCGCATGCTGGTCAATGATATAAAGCCCACCATTACCTTGCGCAAAAAGATAAGTGCCGTGCATTTGCCCAAAGTACTCTAACTCAGGGAAAGTAGAAACTTCCTCCTTATCAAGACTTTCAATCATGCGATTGATTTTCGTTTTATTTTTAAAATCAAGATCATCATGCTCATCATACGCTTGACCTACCGCTGAACGCTGTGCATACCTAACTGAAGATTGCTTGTCAACTTTCTTGACAGCTTTGTCAACCTCATTAAATAACTGCGCTGGCTCTTCTTCAACCGTATCTGATTTCACAAAGAAATCATGACGTTCTTTATCATAGTAAAGATCAGTTTGTTTCAACGGCAAGCTCGTTTGCTGAGGTTTTGAAAAACCACGAGTACTTGACTTAGCTAGATTTTCCAGTGCATCTGGTATCAAATCTTGCTCACGCAAACTCTCTGCAATTGCAGAGCTGATTAAGCTCATCAACTCTTTTTCTTTTGAGATACGGACTTCTTGTTTCGTCGGGTGAACATTGACATCGGCAAGATAAGGGTCGATTTGAATGTCAATGACCGCAATTGGGAAACGACCAACCATCAATTTTGATCCATAACCATCCAAAATCGCACGATTGAGCAAGAAGTTTTTGATGTAGCGACCATTGATTAAAATGGTGATGTAATTGCGATTTGCACGCGTCAATTCTGGTAAGCTAATATAACCTGAGACTTCAAAATCAAGGTCAGCATTTGAGATTTCAATCATTTTCTTAGCTGTATTTAAACCATAAATACCAGCGATGGCTTGACGCAAATCACCTGTCCCAGAAGTCGTTGTCATTTGACGACCATCATTAATCAAAGTAAAGGCAATTTCTGGGTGAGCTAGGCTCAAGCGATTAACCACATCAACGATATGAGCCAACTCTGATTGCAAGCTCTTCATATATTTGAGACGAGCAGGTGTATTGTAAAAAAGATTTTCAACAGTAATTTTTGTCCCGACAGGTGTTGAAATTGGTTCTTGTCGCTCAATATCGCCCCCCTTTGCCACTAAAAGCGTTCCATAGTGTTCATCAGCTGTCGCTGTTTTCACTGTAAAGTGGCTAATTGAGGCAATGGAAGGAATGGCCTCACCGCGGAATCCCAAAGTTCTGATACGAAAAAGGTCAGCTTGGCTTTTAATCTTACTTGTAGCATGGCGATGCAAACTTAAAGCCACATCCTCTTGAGAAATTCCCTCACCATTATCAGTGACTTGAATCTTCTTAAGACCTGATTCTTCAATCTCGATGGTAATCTGACTACTTCCAGCATCAATCGAATTTTCAACCAATTCTTTAACCACACTGGCCGGTCGTTCAATCACTTCACCTGCAGCAATCTGGTTGGCCAAAACCTCTGGCAACTCAATAATTTTACTCATAATTTATCTGATAGAATGCAGTTTTGAAGCAGCATTCCTTTTCCTTTCATTCAGGATTGTTTACCTTTAATTATAACACAAAGTAAAAAGGCAATCTGCTTTTAGATTGCCTCTTACTTTTATAACATGTTTTTCAACTCATAAATGACATTCATAGCTTGCATTGGTGTTAGATTCATCAAGTCCACTTTTTTAAGAGCTTCAATCACTTCTTGGTTACTTGAGTCATCTGCAAATAAGCTAAGCTGCTCTGCAACAGGTTCTTCCGCTTCTGTCTTCACTTGAGTTTTCTCTTCAGTTTCTGCTGTCAAATGAAGCTGCGCAGCACCTGATTCGAGATTGGTTAAAATACTATCTGCTCGTTGCAACAAATCTTCTGGCAAACCTGCAATTTTCGCCACATGAA
This sequence comes from Streptococcus sp. TATVAM-FAB8, assembly GCF_046592795.1. NCBI lineage: Bacteria > Bacillati > Bacillota > Bacilli > Lactobacillales > Streptococcaceae > Streptococcus > Streptococcus sp. TATVAM-FAB8. Next base: position 78,423 of record NZ_JAWVPQ010000002.1, on the reverse strand, counting down.
TACCATAAGATTTGTCAGCTGGTCCTTCTGCGATTTTATGAAGGAAAGTCACATCACCATTACGTTCTAGAGTTGCAACATGGACGTTTACAAGATGTGTCAATGTAGTTGACAGAGATGTCAACTCATGATAGTGAGTCGCAAACATGGTCTTAGCACCAATGTGATCGTGGATATACTCAATGATAGATTGTGCTAAAGCCATTCCATCGTAAGTCGCTGTCCCGCGTCCCAATTCATCAAAGAGAATCAAAGATTTTTCACTGGCACGTTTGATGGCTTGGTTGGCTTCCATCATTTCCACCATAAAGGTTGATTGACCTGAAATCAAATCATCCGCCGCACCAATACGTGTGAAAATCGCATCAAAAACGGGAAGACTGACACTCTCAGCAGCAACGTATGACCCCATCTGCGCCATGATAACCGTCAAAGCTAACTGACGCATATAAGTTGACTTACCACTCATATTTGGACCAGTAATCAGCTGAATATTGGTATTTCTGCCAAATGTGATGGTATTTGGGATATATTCTTGCGTACCCATGACTTTTTCAACAACCGCATGGCGACCTTTTTCAATCTTAATTTCATGGCTATCATTAAAGCTTGGACGAACATAATGGTTGTTTTCCGCAACCACTGCCAAACTTTGCAGAACATCGACTGTAGAAATAGCTTTTGCCAAATCTTGCAGACGTGAAATATAACGTTCCACCTGTGCGCGAACGCGCATGAAAATATCGTATTCCAGACTCGCTGATTGCTCACGCGCCTCTAGCATTTCACCTTCAATTTTAGCCAATTCAGCCGTACCAAAACGCTCTGAATTCTTCAAAGTTGCTTTACGGAAGAAGTAATCTGGCACCAAAGAAAGGTTAGAATTTGTTACATGGAAATAGTAACCATCTTTTTTATTGTAATCAATTTTCAGATTTGTAATGCCACTTGCCGCACGTTCTTTGGCTTCAATCTCAGCAATCCAGCTTGTCCCTTCGCGCATGACTTTACGGTATTTGTCCAAAGTCTCATCAAAACCAGTTTTAATAATACTTCCTTCTGTAATCACTGCCTGAGCATCTGGGTCAATAGCAGAGCTAATCAATGACTCTAGCTCTGGTAAAGTGTCAATGCTGTTGACAAGCTTGTCAAGGTAAGGACTATCAAAAGATTCCAAGATAGCTTTAATAGTTGGCACTTGTCCCAAAGTGTGACCAAGTTGAAGCAAATCTTTTGGATTGGCTTTTCCAAATGACACACGACTAGCTAAACGCTCAATATCATAAACGCCTTTTAGACTGTCCGTCAAATCACTACGTTCAAAGAAGTTGTCTAAGAAAACTTGGACAATATTTTGGCGTTCTTCAATTTGTTCTTGGTTAACCAATGGACGATCAATCCAGTTACGCAACAAACGCATCCCCATAGCCGTCTTAGTTTCATCAAGCAACCAGTAAAGACTACCGTGCTTCTTGCTTGTGCGGGCATTTTCTAGCAAATCAAGACTTGATTTTGTCGTATAAGACATTTGAAGATAGTCTTTGATTTCATAGTGAACCAGCTTTTGCAGGTGACTGAGTTCACGTTTTTGTGTCGTATGAACGTATTGAAGAAGTTTTTCAGCAGCAGAAATCTCTAACGCTGTTAAATTCGGGTCAATCAAATGCACATCTTCATAGCGCTCTTGCTCAAACGATAATAAGAGATTGAGTTGTTTAACCAAGCTGTGTTGCTCATCTTCAGAAAGGTCATAACCAACCACGATTTCACGAGCCTTGAGGTTTAAAATCTCACTTTTTAGACTAGTAAAGTCTGAGAGGCTTGTAGCATAAAATTCACCTGTTGACACATCCATGTATGCCAAACCAAAAGTTTTACCATCTGAATCGATGGCTACCAAGAAATTATTAGCATTATCTGGCTTAGAAGAATCAACCGCTGTCCCTGGTGTAATCACCTGAACGACTTCACGCTTAACCACACCAACTGCCTGCTTCGGATCTTCCATCTGCTCAGCAATGGCTACCTTATACCCCATCTCAACTAAGACATCAATGTATTGTTGGGCTGAATGATAAGGAACACCAGCCATCGGAATAGGATTGTCAGCATTTTTATTACGACTAGTTAAACTAATCTCTAAAATCTGTGCCGCCTTAACAGCATCCTCATAAAATAGTTCGTAAAAGTCTCCCATGCGGAAAAGTAAAAAAGCATCTGGATAGTCTTTTTTGACATCCAAATACTGTTGCATGCCTGGAGAAATTTTATCTTTTGCCATTACTTAACTCCTCGTTAATTTTCGTTTCCAAGCTATTTGTAATATATTGAACTAGGTCACTGGCATCCTGCATTTTTGCACGATAATCTTTGACAATTGGAAGGTCTGATAGTTCTTCTTGCAACTGGTCAGCTTGCTCACCAGCTTTTTTCTCAGCGTGCGCTTTATCAATCTTGTGAAAAAGCACAGCCTCCTGCTGATAAGCCTTCATATCTTTGACCAATTCTTCTAGTTCTGGAAAGTCCTTTATTTTTTCTTCAGCCTTTTGAAATTCGATGACGCTATCATGCTTTTTTATGACTTCTAGCAATCGTTCTACGGCTTCTTCATAGTTGCTCATAAGCCTGTTGATAAGTCACTTTCAAAAGCTTTTGCTGTTTCTTCATCTTTACAAATGACCAACAAAGTATCAGCGCCAGCCACAGTTCCTAAAATTTCAGCGATATCGCTGCTGTCAATCAAGTTGGCTAAAACATCTGCTTCACCAAGATTAGTATGTAACACCAACATGAAACCTGCACGAGCTACCTTTAGAATATATGAACGGATATTCGCTCCAAAAGTTGTCTCTGAAGTCTCTGATAGGCTGTAGTAGAGTTTTCCTGAAGCATCGCGCAATTTCAACAGTCCAATTTCACGAAGGTCACGTGACAAGGTCGCTTGAGTGACGTTAATGCCTTCTTCCTGCAAATGTCGCTTGATTTCCTCTTGTGTGCCGATATGGCCTGATTGAATCAAACGTTTGATTCGATTTTGACGTTCTATTTTATTCATTTAACTTTCCCTTTGTGTATATTTATCCTTAAAATTATACCAAAAAAATGGAATTTTTTCACCTTTCCTTGGGCTATCTTCCTTATAAAGTCTTAATTTTTACTCCTTCAAACGTTTTCTTGTCACTTGCCTCGTTTATTTCTTATTTTTATGTTAAAATAATATGACTAACTAATTTAGGAGAAAATCATGGATACTAAACGTACAATTGCAGAACGCATTCACACTATTGTTCCAGAATTAGACCAAGAACAAATTGTTAATCTGCTTGAAGTGCCAAAAAATTCTGATATGGGGGACCTTGCTTTTCCAGCATTCTCATTAGCTCGAATCCTCCGTAAAGCACCACAAATGATTGCAGCAGATATTGCTGAAAAAATGGACACAGCTGGTTTTGAAAAAATCGAAGCTGTTGGACCATACATCAACTTCTTCCTTGACAAAAAAAGCATCTCTGCTGATGTCCTAGGGCAAGTTATCGCAAACGGAAGCGACTACGCTAGCCAGGATGAAGGACACGGCCGCAATGTTGCTATCGATATGTCTAGTCCAAACATCGCTAAACCATTCTCAATTGGACACCTTCGTTCAACTGTTATCGGTGATAGCTTGGCTAACATTTTTGAAAAACTCGGTTATAAAGCTGTTAAAATCAATCACCTTGGTGACTGGGGTAAACAGTTCGGTATGTTGATTGTTGCCTACAAAAAATGGGGTGACGAAGAAGCTGTTAAAGCTCATCCAATCGACGAACTCTTGAAACTTTACGTTCGTATCAACGCTGAAGCTGAAACTAAACCAGAACTTGATGAAGAAGCTCGCGAATGGTTCCGTAAATTGGAAGCAGGCGACGAAGAAGCTATCTCACTATGGCAATGGTTCCGTGACGAAAGTCTTGTAGAATTCAACCGCCTTTACAATGAACTTGGTGTTTCATTTGATAGCTTTAACGGTGAAGCTTTCTACAACGATAAAATGGATGAAGTTGTCGATATCTTGACTGAAAAAGGTCTTCTTGAAGAATCTCAAGGTGCTCAAGTTGTTAACCTTGAAAAATACGGTATCGAACACCCAGCATTGATTAAAAAATCTGATGGTGCAACACTTTACATCACACGTGACTTGGCTGCCGCTCTTTACCGCAAACGTACTTATGACTTTGCCAAAGCTATCTACGTTGTTGGTAACGAACAATCAGCTCACTTCAAACAATTGAAAGCCGTTCTTAACGAAATGGATTTCGAATGGAACGAAGATATTACTCACGTACCATTTGGACTTGTTACTAAAGAAGGTAAAAAATTATCAACTCGTAAAGGTAACGTTATCCTTCTTGAACCAACAATTGCTGAAGCTGTTAAACGAGCTGAAGATCAAATCAACGCTAAAAACCCTAACCTTGCTGATAAAGAAGCTGTTGCTCATGCTGTCGGTGTCGGCGCTATCAAATTCTACGATTTGAAAACAGACCGCTTGAACGGTTACGACTTCGACCTTGACGCTATGGTATCATTTGAAGGTGAAACTGGACCTTACGTGCAATACGCTCACGCTCGTATCCAATCAATCCTTCGTAAAGCTGAGTTTACACCATCTGTAAACGACGTTTACAGCCTTGATGATGCTGAAAGCTGGGAAATTGTGAAACTTATCCAAGACTTCCCACGCATTATCAAACGTGCAGCTGACAACTTTGAACCATCAATCATTGCAAAATTCGCTATCAGCCTTGCACAAAGCTTCAACAAATACTACGCACACACACGTATCCTTGACGAAAGCCCAGAACGTGACAGCCGTCTAGCCCTCAGCTACGCAACTGCTACAGTTCTTAAAGAAGCACTTCGTCTTCTTGGCGTTGAAGCACCAAACGAAATGTAATCATTTCTGACAATATATAAAAAAGAGAGTTGGAATCTGTCCACTCTCTTTTTTCTTGACCTTTTTGAGCTAAAATAATAAACTATTGCCATAATCATAAAGGAGATTTTTATTATGACAAGGGAAAATCATCTCATGGAATTGCTCAGTAAAGCTTATGCTAGCTTACCTGATAACGAACCTCTAAAAGCAGACATCTTTGCACTTGCTAAAGATTTGGAAAAAAACGAACACGATCAACTAGCACGTACCAAACTGGCTCATGCCATTTCTATGTATTTGCTAACGCATAAACTCAAGACATCACCTGAAATTACAGCACTTTACAAAGAAATTGCTGACAGCCCTGAAAAATATAAAGGGCATGCCGCTACTGCTATTATGCTAGGCAGCCTCTTTCATCCATAGTCAAAAAGACCGTTTTAACGGTCTTTTTTTATGCTTTCTTCTGGTCATTTAACCAATCAAAGATATTGTGATAGGTTTTCCCTGAGACTTTAGCTGTGCTTGTGCCGCCTTTTCCTTTATTACTTGGAGAAAAGCCTGATAAGTCTTTCGCACTTTTGATAGCAGAGACATCCTGCACCCCTAACACTTGGTCCTTAAAGAAATAAATCCAAGATAAATGCCCAAGGTAAGAGACACCTTTCATGTCTGTTCCCTCGACACTTTCAAAGTAAGAAAACCACTTGTTCTCAGCTCCGCTATCAAGCAAAGCCTTATAAATAGGCAATGAATAATCCTTTGGATTGACAATGCTGTCGTTGGCTGCGTGGACAAACCACATCGGTGTCTCTTTTAGCGCTAGCATTTTTTCCTCATCAAAATAAAAGTCATCTTTACGAATAAGGCTATTAGAAAAAGGCGAAATGGCGTATGAACCGTCAGCATTTCTCTCATATTGATAATAAGAATAGGCTGCCGCTTGAGGAACTAGAGCCGCAAAATAACCAGGATTTGAAATAGCAAGATTAATCGTCATGTAGCCACCATTTGAACAACCTGCTAGGTAAATGCGATTGGTATCCACAGCAGGCGTACTCGCAACATAATTTTTGATGATATCCATCAGAATCTCTGTATAACGCGAATCGCCAGCGCCAGCACCATTGGTCCCATCACCTTCATCCATCCAATAAGTTGGAGTCTGAATAGCTAAAACATAAGCACCTGTTTGCTTACCAGCTGTAAAATGGGATTGAATAGCGGGCTTAGCTAGAGCTACCACCTCATTTCCAAGAAGGGTAATGTCCGTGTCTACCCCACCTTCACCTTGACCATGTAGCCAGATTAACAAAGGAAAACTTTCTCCGGATTTTAAGTGCTTAGGCTCGTAAGCCACATAATGAAGGGAGAGTTTTTCTGTTTGCTTCGTTAATGGATTGAGATAAGTCCCAGAATAAAAGCCACGCTTATTAAAGACATCAGTATCAGGTGATAGACGGTTATGAATAATATCATAGCTTCCAGATAGTTCAGCCACTTCACCGTCACAAATTACCTCTAATCCATTTATAGTAACTGGATAATCTTCCACCCAAGTGTTATGCAAGGTTTCTAGATTGTAATAAAATGGACAAGCTATAGCTGCATTTTTCTGACTATCAAAAGTCACTGGCATTTTGATAACTAGATACTCACTGGCACTGCTGACTTCTTGTCCCTTGTCATCTGATAAGTACACTCTACTAATCTGACGTTCTTTACCTGCAGTCCTGACTAGGAGCTTATCAGCAATAACTCCTGACACTTTATGCGTCAACTGTACCAAAAGTTTTGGAACACCTGGTCCACATTCATAACCTTTAATAATCATAGAAACTTTGACAAGTGTGACATTAATTCTTTTAGCCATCTCAAATCACTCCTATACATTGTAATCGTTTTCTTTAGTTTATGAATTTTCCGCACTTATGTCAATCAAAAAAAAGACGGGTGAAATCACCTCGTCTTTTTGACTATTTATCGTAGTTCTTTCTTCTGATTTTAAAGTCAGAAGAAACAACTTCGTCAACATCTATAATGGAAATAAAAGCATCTGGGTCCAGATCAGCCATGATAGCTTTGACATCACGAACTTCACCTGGATTCAAAACAACGTACAAGATATTTTTTTCATTTCCTGAGTAAGCCCCTTGTCCATTTAGGTAAGTGACACCACGGTTAATACCATTCAAAATAGCATCCGCAGCTTCTTGCGATTTTTGGGTAATGATAATCATACCACGTACTGTATAACCACCATTTTGCACAATTGTTAGCACTTGGCTGTACACAAAACTTGCTACCAAAGTGTAAAGCATGTGTTGCAAATCAATGTAAACAAGTGACGCTGTCAATACAAGAGCATCCACAAATAGAAGCGTTTGACCTAATTTAAAGCCAAATTTTTCCTCAATCACGCGTCCAACGATATCTGTACCACCTGTCGTTGCACCATATCGAAAAACCAGTCCACTACCTGCACCTGCAAATAAACCAGCGACAACAGCAACCAACATCATGTCATCTTGTAACACAATTTTCACTGGTACTTGTTGCCAAAACCAGATAAAGAAGGAAAGTAAAACTGTCCCATAAATGGTCAAAGCTAATGATTTTCGCCCCAAAACTCTAGCTCCCATGATAAACAAAGGAATATTTAAAATGAGAGAAGTATAAGCTGGGTCAATTTTATAAAGCGCATGGATAATCAAGGTTACCCCTGCAACGCCACCTTCAGCAAGAGCGTTTGCCATATTAAATTTAACAAAACCAAAGGTATACATTGCTACACCAAGAGCAATCAACAATAAACTTCGAATTTGTCTAAGCTTTTGAGCCATATTACACTCCTCCTAAAACTAATTATAGGAAATTAATCAAAAGGTTAGTCATCAACAAAACGTCCAATAATATGAACATTTTCAGCAACCGAAACAAAGGCCTTAGGATCTGTTTTCCTCATTAAATATCTGAAATCATTGTACTCTTCACGAGTAATAATAGCTAGCAGAACTGCTTTCTTTTCATGATTGTAAGTTCCCTCAGCATTATTTATCTGTGTCACTCCACGATGAAGTTTAGTGTGAATCATAGCGATAACTTTTTCTGGGCAGCTGGTTACAATCATTGCCTGCATTTTCTTTTGTTTTGTGAAAATCGCATTCGTCACACGACTTGAGACGAAAATAGTCACCATTGAGTAAAGGGCATACTGCCAACCAAATAGAATGCCCGCAAAAATCATGATAACGCCATTTACCATAAGGGAAATGCTTCCGACATCACGTCCCGTTTTTTTACGAATGGTCAAGCTGACGATGTCAGTACCACCACTGGAAATACGTGATTTCAAACTAAATCCAACCCCAGTACCCATAACCAAACCACCAAAAATAGCATTGACAAGTGGATCAGTTGTTAGCGTAATCTCTGGAACAATTTGGATGAAGAATGAACTCATGGAAACTGTAATCAGGGTAAAAACGGTAAATTTATGACCAATTTTATACCAAGCCAAGATTAATAGCGGCAAATTAATGGCATAAAAAACGATAGAAATCGGTAATCTAAAGCCAATCAAACGCTCGCTAATCGCTGACAAAACCTGTGCCAAACCAGTTGCGCCACTTGAATAGACATGTCCTGGTTGGAAGAAGAAGTTTACCGCGATAGCTGAAAGCAAACCATAAAAAAGAGAAGCGGAAATTTTTTCCGCGTACTTCTCTCTTGAAATGCTTTGCATCGTTTTTAAAAGGCCATATTTCTTAGCCCAACGGCTAACGATATACTTTGTTTTCTTTTTTAAAGATGCTTTTTTAATCATTAGTTATTAGTTTTAGTTGCTAAAGCCAATTCTTCTAATTGTTTGTCTGAAACAAGGCTAGGTGCTTGTGTCATTGGGTCAGTTGCTTTGTTATTTTTAGGGAAGGCAATAACTTCACGAATGTTGTCTTCACCAGCAAGAAGCATAACAAAACGGTCAAGACCAATAGCAAGTCCACCGTGTGGTGGGAATCCGTAGTTCATAGCTTCTAGCAAGAAACCAAATTGGTCAGCTGCTTCTTCAGCTGTAAAGCCAAGAGCTTTGAACATACGTTCTTGCAATTCACGTTGGTTGATACGTAGGCTACCACCACCGAGTTCATAACCGTTAAGAACGATATCGTATGCAACGGCACGAACTTTAGCAAGGTCACCTTCTAATTCGTGAGCTGATTCTTCAGTCGGCAATGTGAATGGGTGGTGAGCAGACATGTAACGCCCTTCTTCTTCAGACCACTCAAACATTGGCCAATCAACAACCCAAAGGAAGTTGAATTTAGAGTTGTCAACCATATCAAGTTCTTTAGCGATACGTGTACGAAGTGCACCAAGTGTGTTGTTAGCTACTTCAAGTGTATCAGCAACGAAAAGTACCAAATCATTGTCTTCAAGTTGTAAACTTGCTGTCAACTTATCTTCAATACTTGTCAAGAATTTGGCAACAGGTCCGTTAAGAGAACCATCAGTAAATTTAACCCAAGCAAGACCTTTGGCACCAAATTGTTTTGCGAATTCTGTTAATTTATCAATGCTTTTACGTGAGTATTTATCTGCATTACCTTTAACAACGATTGCTTTTACGACTGGAGCTTGTGAGAAGACTTTGAAGTCAACATCCTTGACAAGGTCTGTCAAGTCTTGTAAAAGCATTTCAAAACGTGTATCAGGTTTATCTGAACCGTAGTTGTTCATTGCATCGTCATAAGACATACGTGGGAATGGCAATGTAACGTCGATTCCTTTAGTGTCTTTCATGACTTTAGCAATCATTCCTTCAGTGATATCTTGGATATCTTTGTCTGACAAGAATGAAGTTTCCATATCGACCTGTGTAAATTCAGGTTGACGGTCACCACGCAAGTCTTCGTCACGGAAACATTTAACGATTTGGTAGTAGCGGTCAAAACCAGCGTTCATCAACAATTGTTTTGTGATTTGTGGACTTTGTGGCAAAGCGTAGAAATGACCTTGGTTCACACGGCTTGGTACCAAGTAGTCACGCGCACCTTCTGGAGTTGATTTTGTCAACATTGGTGTTTCAACATCGATAAACTCTAAACCATCCAAGTAGTTACGGATTGAGTGAGTTACTTTGGCACGCAATTTGAAGTTGTTAAGCATTTTTGGACGACGAAGATCCAAGTAACGGTAACGAAGACGGTTATCATCGCTAACTTCCACATCATCTTTGATTTCAAATGGTGTTGTTTTAGCGGTGTTCAAAACTGTCAATGCTGATACTTTCAATTCAACAGCACCAGTTGGCAAGTTAGTGTTTTCTTGTTCACGTTGTGCAACGACACCAGTTACTTCGATAACGAATTCGTTACGAAGGCTTTCTGCAGTTGCCATAACATCACTTGAAACTTTCTCTGGGTTGATGACTAATTGCATGATACCTTCGCGGTCACGAAGATCGATGAAAATAAGTCCACCGAGGTCACGGCGACGTCCGACCCAACCTTTTAGAGTAATTTCTTGGCCAATGTGTTCGCTGCGAACACGACCAGCATACATTGTACGTTTCATTTGATATGATTCTCCGTTTTAAATTTATTCATTCCCATCTATTATAGCAAAAAGCAAAGAAAAACCCCACCCATGTGGGGGAGTTTTTCAAATTCTTTTCTCATTAAGCCTTTTCATTAACAAAGAGCTCATAACTTTTTGCAAAGATTGCTTTCTTAGCTTAATTTAGCAAGGATTTCTGCAAAGTTTGTTTCGATATCTGCAAAGCTGACTGAAACTTCTTCACGTGTTTTATTATTTTTAACAGTGACTTGACCTGCTTCAATTTCGCTTTCACCTAATGTGATGACTGTTTTAGCATTGAAAGCGTCAGCTGATTTGAATTGTGCTTTAATCTTGCGTCCAAGGTAATCACGTTCAGCTGAGAAGCCTTGGTTACGGATAGCTTGTACCAATTCCAAAGCTTTAATGTTAGCACCTTGTCCCAAGACGGCGATGTAGGCGTCCATTTCTTTTTCAACTGGCAATTCAATACCTTGTTTGTCCAAGATAAGAAGCAAACGTTCAAGACCAAGTCCAAAACCAAATCCAGGTGTTTCTGGTCCGTCAAAGTATTCAACAAGGCTATCGTAGCGACCACCTGCACAGATTGTCAACTCAGATTTATCAACAGTCGTGATGAATTCAAAGATAGTGTGGTTGTAGTAGTCAAGTCCACGAACCATATTAGTATCAATTACATATGGGATGTTAAGTGTTTCAAGCATTTCACGCACGGCATCAAAGTGAGCTTGACTTTCTTCATCAAGATAATCAAGGATTGATGGTGCATTTTCAACAGCTACTTTATCTTCTTTTTCTTTTGAGTCAAGAACACGAAGTGGGTTTTCATCCAAACGACGTTGGCTATCTGCTGACAATTTGTCACGCATTGGTGTCAAATAATCAATCAAAGCTTGACGGTAAGCAGCACGGCTAGCAGCACTTCCTAGAGTGTTCAAGTGAAGTGTCACATCTTTAATCCCCAATGTTTGGAACAATTGGTAAGCCATAACGATTGTTTCAACGTCTGTAGCTGGATTTGCTGAACCAAAACACTCAACACCGACTTGGTGGAATTCACGTAAACGACCAGCTTGTGGACGTTCGTAACGGAACATTGAGCCAATGTAGTACATTTTAACTGGTTTTTGAACTTCTGGTGCAAATAATTTATTTTCCACAAAAGAACGAACCACTGGCGCTGTTCCTTCTGGACGCAAAGTGATATGGCGGTCACCTTTATCATGGAAATCATACATTTCTTTTGTTACGATATCAGTTGTATCACCGACTGAACGACTGATAACTTCGTAATGTTCGAACATTGGTGTACGAATTTCACTGTAGTTGTATTTTTTGAAGGTTTCACGTGCAACAGCTTCGACATATTGCCATTTAGCGCTTTCGCTAGGTAAAATATCTTGTGTTCCTTTAGGTTTTTGTAATTTCATAAATAAGATATACCGGCACCAAATTTTTGCAAATTCAGCCCATTAATTCCTTTCTACTATTGTAGCTATTCAATCACTCTTTATTTTATCATAAAAAGGGCAGCTAAAGAAGAAGGGACTATTTATTTTTCGTATTTTATTAAAGCCCAACTTGCCTGAAAACGTTAAATTGCCAACTTTTTCAATTTTTTTGTCAAGTAACTTTACTTTACAAAAAAGATATGTTATTATGTTAAAGTTGATTCAAAATCAAGAACAAATTAAAAATATTATCGGAGGAAATAAAACATGGCAGTACCTGCACGTCACACTTCAAAAGCGAAGAAAAACAAACGTCGTACACACTACAAATTGACTGCTCCATCAGTTAAATTTGACGAAACTACTGGAGATTACTCACGTTCTCACCGTGTATCACTTAAAGGATACTACAAAGGACGTAAAATCGCTAAAGCAGCTAAATAATTAGAAGGGAGATACCATGCGCGTAAATATTACACTTGAACACAAAGAATCTGGTGAACGCTTGTACCTTACTTCAAAAAACAAACGTAACACTCCAGACCGTCTTCAATTGAAAAAATACTCACCAAAATTGCGTAAACACGTAATCTTTACTGAAGTTAAATAATTGAATACAGAAAACACTTTAGCATTTTGCTAAAGTGTTTTTTTATTGTCCTTCAAAAGATGATATAATATTACCTAAAATACTTAAAGGGATGTGGAGATATGTTTGCACTTATTATGACGTTGGATGATAACCTACAAGCGACTATTAAAGAGTTTTGGAAAGAGCTAAGTGATGCCCAATTATCTCAATATGCTTACGAAGTAACAGATAGAGAGCCACATATTACCTTAGCATCATTTGACGAAGGCACCACCAAAGACGATATCATAAAAGGACTAGAAACTTTAACACTTCCTGATAAGCCAATTGATATTTCGTTTACATCTATTGGTTCTTTTATTAATGCCAATATCATTTTTCTTAGCCCTATAAAAACTCCGCAGATGAGTAAACTTCATTTTGACATCCATCAGCAATTAAGTGATTATCTCAGCAAGGACTCACTTTACTCACCAAATAACTGGGTTCCACATCTTACAATTGCTAACCGAATTGCTGAAGATAAGATGACTAAGGCTTATCATTATTGTCTGAAGCATTTATCACTTTCTGAAGGAAAGGTAATTGGAATAAAACTGATTTCTATTACACCTGACAATCAAGTTCAAGATATTTTCCAAAAAACATTCTCATAAAAACAATCTCCCCCAAGTAAGAGTTTGAGGGAGATAATTTTTTATTGTCTAAACTAATTAGTGTTATAATGAGGAAAAAGGTTATTTGGGGAGGTTTTATGAAAACTAGTCAGGATAAAAGGGGACCTTTTCTCATTTTTTTAGTGTTGTCTATTTTTTTCTTTATGGTTGCTGCGGTATTTGGCAAATCGTTATCGACTTTTGGTCTAAAAATCATCTTATGCGGCTTCTGTCTTACCCTTCTTGGACTTCTTGCCTCTGCCTATCGGTATGAGTGTGAAAAATTTTCCAACACAGATGACATCACGCGCTTAAGAACACTTGGTGTCTCTATTAACCCTCATAGCCTTGCTGGTAAAGTGATTTATGTGCTATCTATCACTTTAATCATTGCAATTTTATTAATTATCCTCTTGTTATTATAATTTTTGTCAAATCAAAAGTCTATCTTGCCAACAAGCAGCAATTTCAATTCACCGAAAGCCGACAAAAACTCGAAAAATTTCGCTTTGTTGATTTTGCTACACGAACTAGCCAAAAAACTAGTTAGCCCGAAAGCTAACTAGTTTTACTATTGTCGCCACTTGCGATAAACAACTATCACCAATAAAATCACGACAAAAATAAAAATGGCAATAAATGGTGCAATCAGTAAGACCTCTACTTGGCTCGCTTCTGAAATCACGCGAACATCTCCTTTAAGATTTGCCACACGATGACCTCGAACCAACAAACGATGAGTATTAATCCCGTAAGGCGTACATGTCGTTAAAGTGACATAATCTTGATTGGGATCAACACGTAAAGCTGACACTTCCTGCGGAAGCACCGTCAATATTTGATCTACTTGATAAGTCAACGTTTCATCTAAAACCTGAATTAAGAATATATCTCCTTCTACCAAATGATCAATATCTGTAAACAATCTTGCTGATGGCAAGCCTCTATGACCAGAAACCACCGCATGAATACCTTTTCCTCCTATAGGAAAAGATGTTCCCGGAATATGACCAATAGCTACTTGCAAAACAGTCTCGTCTGTCCCGTGATAAATAGGAAGTGTGGTATTTAACTTTGGTATCTCAATGTAAGCCATAATCCCTGATTTTGATACCTTGAAAGTTTCATTGTAAAAAGTCTTGTCGTACCTACTTACCTGTAAACTCGGTGTCACGTTTTGAGGAAGTTTTTCATTATAGACACGCGCCTCTTCTCGCAAACTATCCTTTTTACTCTCTTCCATATCCTCAACATCTTGCAAATAAGAAGCTACTGCTTTTGACTGATGAAATGAATTCCAATAATCACTAACTGTCGGGTACAAAACCAAGGACAAACCAACTAGTAGCAAACTAATCAATATAGCTGTAGCAAAATTCTCTTTGAATTTTCTAAATCGCATTACATTTTTCTTTCTAAAACATAGGAAAGAGAGTGATAGTATGTAATCACTCCCAACATCAAGTTGACAAGGTTGTAAACAAAAACTTTACAAAAATAGTCCTTGGTGTAAAGTGTTAACGCTGATAAATAACCTTGCCGATTGATTCCCTATAGCAATTCGTTACTTAGTTTCCATACGTTTTTTGGTTACTAATAAGATACCCGCTCCAAATATAAGGATAAAACCTAATACATAAAGAAGTCTTGTCCCAGTTCCACCAGTTGACGGAAGAGTTGCCCCTTTCTTGTTGACAACATCCGTTGACACCGAACCTTCAGTCACAGCTGAAGTAAAGGTAATGTCACCACTAGCAGCATTCCCAGACAAAGATTTCAATGCCGGGGTGTCTGATAAGACATCATGTTCTGCAGTGATGGTAAATTCAATATCGTCGATAGTGTTGTAGCCATTTGGTGTTGTTGTTTCTGACAAAATATAGTCACCGGCATCAAGTCCTTTAAACTCAAAAGTTGTCCCTGCATCATTTTTAATGGCCGTAACAGCTTTTTGAGAACCATCTGCTAACTTTTTGTACAATGTAAACTCTGCTCCTGCCAAAGGAGTTTGTTTATTGTCAACTTTATTGACAACTGTTTTATAAGTAAAGACAATGACCGTGTCTTCTGGTGTTTCTGTCGTGCTACCAGCAGTTCCTCGGCTATTTGGATTGTTTGAATAAATTAATTTAGCCGTATTTGGGTTGCCAACTTTACCAATAACAGCACTTTTATTAAGTGTGGCAGTATATTCAACCACAATTTTAGATGAAGCTGTAACACCTGAAACAGCTTTTAAATTATCAATCTTAAAACTTAATTCATTAGTAGTTTCAACAGTAAAGTTCTTTGTAACATCGTCTTTTTGATTACCATTTACAAGATAAATTTTAGCATCTTTATTGTAAGTTAAGCCATCTGAGAGAGAGTCTGTAATTTCAAAATAATAAGTTTCATAGCTATCGAAATTACTTGGTAAAGTTGCTGTCAACTGAAATGGGACGTCATCATCAAAATCATAGTCAGCAGAATCTTGCCAATCTGTTACTTCACCCGTAGTATCATCTGTATCTTTGACCTTTTTCTCTAGTGTAGGAATATCAGTCTTTGGTGTTACAGTAACATTTCCAACAACTTCTAAGATATAGTTAGTGTAGGCTTCATTACTACCAACTGTTTTATTTTGCACAAGATAATAACCAGCAGTAAGTCCTGTTAAACCGCCGGGATTTTGAAGGTATTTACCAGCCTCTTTCGCAAATTCTTCTGCCTGCGTTGCTGTGAAGCCTTCTGCTCCTATCACCTCAGCAAGAGCTGCGGCAGAACTCACTTTGTATTTTTCTTGTAAAGCAGTTCGACCTGCTTCTGTAATGCCATCTCCCCACTTAATATTTGAAAGAGTTTTTCCATCTTCTGATAACGTTCCTGTAAAGATACGGTATGATTCATAAGTACCGCTACCTGCGTTATCAACAGTAATGTCATAAGCTTTTACTTTGCCTGCTGAAAAGGCAAAAACAAGAGCTAGCAAGGTTGCCAAAAATAATTTAAGCTTTTTCATCATAAGTCCTTTCCTTTAAATCAATATAAATATTTACTTCAAGGCAGTTACTCGTCTTCGTTAAGCAACACCACCTTTGCCGTATATAAATGCTATCAACATCCCTACAACAATCAGTATGCATATTGCTCCAAGAACGTAGTACCAAATATCACCTTTACCACCCGTTTTGGGTAAAGCGTATCGTTTCTGCGCAGTATTTTTCATAACAATAAGAGCCGAATCTGAAGCCAAGGCAAGAGTCGATGGTTCTTCTGATACTTGAGCTCCATTATCATAACTAATGTCAAATCCACTAGTTGCATACTCTCGAACATAGTAAGTATAAGTAACAGTCTTTTGAGCATCTGTTAATGGTAAATTAGAGTAAGTTTTTGTCCAATCATCTGAATGACTCATAGTCTCACCAGACTTATAAAATGTCTCAGTTCTTTCTCCAGTTTCCTTTGTTGCGACTTGTATCACATCATATACAATCGAACCGTCTGCACTGCCTATTTCCTGACCATCTGCATCGAACCATTGCTTTTTAACCGTAAGATTAATAGTCTTGGCTTTTTTATTTTCAACAAAATCAGAACCATTATTTTCTGAGAGATTGGTTAATTTGGAAATGGTTATCGGCAAAGCCGAAAAACTACCATCCTCATCCCAATAGAAATAGTGCTTAGAAGGGTTATCTGACAACTCGTATCCTGCCGGAGCTTGTGTCTCCTTAGCATAGTAAATCTGATCTTCTTGATAGTTACCTGAAGAGTAGACAATAGAGATGAGACCTTTGGCATTTGTCTGATAAGCCGTCACGATTTCATCGTTACTATCATCTGAGTCACCGTCATATTTATAAACAGTAAAGACTGCTCCTTCTAAATCTAAACCAAAATTATCCGCATCAACTTTGCTAATAATATAAGCTTTCTCAGTATCAAATCCAGAACTTGTTCCCGTTCTTTGCCAATGAACTGTCGTTGTGGTGTGATCTGAGCCATTTGCTACGCCTTCAAGCGTCGCCGTATTGTGAGGATAATAATAAGCGGCAGCATCTTCATTTGGTTTTGTTAATTGATAAGAGTAATCAAGAATATAAGCCTTAGAATCTTTCATTGTCACCACTAAGGTGTGATAATGATTGCCCCACCCATCATCTGTTGAACTTATCTTCCAAGCCCATTCGCTGGCTGGAACTTCAGTACCATCAGTGTAGTAAAGTTTCACTGAATCTTGAATAAGATATTCAGAAATCACATTTGACCAATTATGCATAACATCCGTCAAAGTTATCGTGTCTGAGCCTTCAACTAAATCATCTGCTTGAGGATTGATTGACAAGCTGTAAGTCAACTGACGTTTGGCATTATCCCATTCACCTGATTTAGCAATTGGTTTAACATCAGGCGTTGTAGAGTTCCCCTCATCTGAACTAAACGTTACTTCTTGCGTCTGATTATCTGAGCCATAATCCTCACCATTGACCGTAACAGAAACATTATTTGTGAGAGATTTGACTAACTTAGAACTGCCTTCTGTAAAATCATCGTAGTGAGTTGTAAAAGTCATCCAAAAATCACTGTTCCCACCAATGTTGTTCTTTAAACTCTTGCCATCAGTCGTCGTGAAATCTAGCGTTACCACACCATCACTTGAAACTGTTCCGTTTAAAGCAATGTTATAGGTTCCCCAGTCGTTACTTCCTTGTGTCAAGCTACCGCTATCAAGATTAGCCTTAATTTGTCCCCAGCGTTGACCATATGATAGACCTGTTAAGCTAATACCTTCTGGCAAAGTATCCGTCACTACCATACTTGTAGCACTATCATCTAACTCAACTTTGACCATCCAAGTAACCGTTCCGTCAGCACTTGTCGTTTTAGTTGTTCCAGAATTACCATGGCCATCAGTTTTGACGACGTTAGAGTCCTTACTATAATTGTACTCCGTACTAACACTGTGAGTTCCTGATATGATGTGATTACTATAACGTTGATTAGAACTCTTCTCCAGGCTAATCATTGATCTATAATGAATCATGACATCCTTTGAAGATGTTTTATCAGCTGTTAGAGTCACTTTAAACTCTGTATAGTGAACATTATCTCTTAAATGGCTGTAATCCGTATAATCAGAATAAGATTGACGTGCCTCTAATGTAAAATTGTTCTTTCCTAAAACTTCTTCTAATCGGTGGTAAAGATCTTCCAACTGCACTTTAGTGTACCAATGAACATCAGCGTTTGGACTCCACGGATCTTTCAATGTATCTGTAAACACTGTCCCCTTTTTAAGCACTCCTGAATTTGGCATTTTTATCTCAACATCCCAAACCACTTCTCTGACACCTGGTTCAGATAACTCCATGACCTCTGACACTTCTTTGGTAATATCTCCTGTTCCTGGAAGAGTTACCTCTGCTTCCTTAATCGTTTGATCAGTCGTTGTTAACGTTTTTCCATCATCATCTAAAATAACTTTATTCGTTATCTTACCAGCATCCCAACCAGCTGTTGTCTGATCAACAGGCGTCGTATAAGTAATCGTATAACTGTTCGTATTGTTATTGTTCGAAAAGGCGCTAAATCGAATGCCTGAAATTTTTCCATTTTTGTACTCAATAGTTGCTCCAGCTTCTGGTGAAATTGATATGTTACCTGCTGAAGCTAACATATCATCGATCAACACAGCACCGGCAATATCACTTTGCCCCTCATTGACTCTAATCGTCCAAGTAATCGTGCCATCAGAATCGTTGTACTGTCCTTTTTTATCAAGTTGATTTAGAGCTAAAGTTACTTGAGAACTACTTGTATGTGACTGTTTATCACTTGTATCTGTCTGCGAACTTGCATTCACCGTGTTATTTGCCGTAACTGATGAACCAGCTGTTAAACCAGAAATCTTATAACGGTAAGTAATGGTATAAAAGTGCCCAATAACATTACCAGCTGAATCTGTTCCCCCAGATATTAACTGTGGAAGCATCATGTTCAAATTCTTATTTGAGACATCAAAATCATAAGAATAAGCTTTAGATGGAAGAGTTTCTGTTGAAGTAACATTACCACTATTTCCAGCATAAGTTGATTTACTGACAGTAACAGAATCAATAGCAGCCAGAGAAATGCCTGATGCTTTCAGAATATCTTTGATATCAATTGAACTTGGTGTGCCAAATTTTGAATCAACCTTAACAGTATAAGTCAAGTAAGGCGTATCGCCATCATAAGTAACCCAACCTGATTTAGATGTTGTTAAATCGTAATTCTTTTTAATATCATTTTCTGGAATGGTCACGGTAAGGTCATCCGAATAAATCACTTGATAACTCCCATCATTTTGCTGATAGTCACTACCATAGGTCGCATCGTATTTTATCCACCCTTTTGACTGTGTGCCATCGGCAATATCAGTGACATAACTCTCAATAAAAGCAATTAAAATATAATATTTTCCCGTGACTTCGTCATAAACAAAGCGATAAGTATAAGCATCAACTTGATTCGTATCCTTGCCAATATATTCTGTCCCAAGATTTATATCTTGCCCAATAGCCGTGCCTTTTGGCAATTCAAGATAATAATACCTATCTGCCATCAAATGAGCCTTAGAAATCAAGTAATCCAATTCCAAATCAACTGTCAAAACTTTTGTTGCTAAATTTTCTTCAACAGTTTTTTCATCATAAGAATAACCCGTTAAGTATTCTGTAAAATCTGCATAAGTTACCCCAGCTAAGGTATACGTAGAAAAGGAATCCGACTTAAAGCCAATACTTTTAACATTTTCTGAACTGTCCTGCTCAATATTGGTGTCACTTTCGTGCGTCAAATCTTCTACATGGTTGATATCATTACCAATGAAATGATATAACTTCCAGCTGCTTTGCAACTTCGAACTAGTTATCGCAGCATTGAACTGCAAGGAAACAGTGACTTCTTTTTGAGGTTCAACTTCCTGACCAGCCGCATTAATAAAAGAAATATCATAAGATAACGCCTTAGACAGGCTCTGCTTTGTTTCACGTAAAACAGTAGATATTTTTTGATTAATCTCTCCCGTGTCTGCTATCGGTCTAACTTTCAAAGAGACATCCTCTGTAAAAGTTCCCTGCGTAAAATCTGCCACTACTGTTAGGTTATCAGCTGTTTCTTGCAACCGTCTAGCTTCTAAAGACGTATCTAAAGAGGTTTGACTGTCTTTCTGCTCTGATGTTTCTTGTTCAGAACTTGAAGCTTCCACTTGCATCTTTTCTTCTGAGCTTTCTAGTTGCTCGGTAGAAACATTTTCAGCTGATTGCATCAGAGCTGAACGATTGTCCATACTGACAGTTAGGGCGGGTAAAATTAAAGCATAAGTTGTACAAAAAACGACAATAATCGATAAAGCCAAAGCTATCCTTGCAATAACACTTTCTCTAAGCCTCAGCTTAAATCGAGTCATCAGATTGAGCCACAGCTTTTTCATAAGAACTCCTTTCTTTTGGCTATAAATCCTTGTTACTCAATTGCTCCTAAACGTGTTAGCGGCCAAATCCGAAAGGTTAATTTTCCAACGATTTGATTTTCACTAACCGTACCAACCGCCTTATTTCGAGAATCTATCGACACACTGCGATGATCTCCCATAACAAAACAATGACTATCAGGAACTTGATAGGGTAAATTAATATTAGTCTCTCTGTAAGCCCTTTCATATTTTTGCAAATAAGGCTCTTTCAATTTTTTACCATCAACAGAGACATTACCTTTTTTATCTATGTTGACCCATTGACCAGATGTTGCAATCACACGCTTTACTAGAATCTTGTTATTATAATAAAAAGCCACTACATCACCTTGTTCCAAACGTTTACTATTGACAGAGACTACCATATCCCCAGCCTCCAAATTAGGTGTCATAGAATTGCCATAAATTTGTAGAACTGGTAACCAAATGCTCGCTACTAATACTGCTGACGCAGCCACTGTAATCAAAGCAAAAATCGTTCCTCTGAACGTCCGAAAATAACGCTCTCGATACTTTACTTTGCTTAGTTCTTTTAATAGTTCCTTTGAATCAGGTAAATCACTTATGCTTATTCCTTGCGTCCTGACAGTACAAAACTTTTTCATTTTGACTACAAATCCTTTTTCGTTTCTAATGACTCCTAACAAACTCCTAGGCTTAATATGACAGCTTTTTAACCCGATCTCCTTTTTTCCGAATTAATTTTATCCTCATATCTAGTAAAAAGCTATCATTTTTTATTTACACTCCGTAAACCCAAAAACAATAAAATTAGAAAAAAGATAGACATAATGTTAATTTATCAATGTTTACAAGGTGTAGATTAGCTAGAATAGGCAATTATCTTTCTTTTCTAATAATGAGAAAAACTCTTTTGTTTTATGGTAAAATACAAACTATCATTGGAGGAAAACACTATGGCAAGATACACACGTGAAAAAATCATAGGTGCCTTTTTCGAATTAGTCGCAGAAACTCCCCAAAAGACAAACTTTACCATCTCTGAAATTGCATTAAAAGCTGGTGTTTCTAGACAAGCGATTTATCAGAAACACTTTAGAAATTTTAATGAAATTATCACTTATGTCGACGACTACATCATCTGGGAAATTCGCCAGTGGTGTCGTCATTATGATAAAGAAAAAGATGGCAATCCCTTGGATTATGTTGCTGATAACCTGCTACCTTTTGTCTACGATAAAAGAGAACACTTAAGACTCTTACACACAGCTGCTATTACCCAACCATTTGAAGATACCATCGTATCTACCTACACTGAGTGGGCAATAGACATCATTCGTCCCCAAAGCGAAACCTTTAATCTCCCCAAAGACGTCTTAACCAAAATTATCGTGGAACAAATCGTTGTCATTATCAAAACTTGGCTCCTTCAAGAAGCACCTATGCCACCCCAAGAATTTAAAAAAGACTTTTTAAATTTAGCAAAAGCCCCTTTATATTCTTATTACACCATGGAAACACAAAAAAGCTAGAGACTAAGTCTCTAGCTTTTTGATTTTTTACACTCTATATTTTTATAATATATAAAATTTTTATATATTATGCTTGACTTTTAAATTAACCTGATTTATAGTTTATATATAAAATAATTATATATAAAAATTTTATATATTGTCAGAAAGGAATTTGCTATGTACTTTCCAACTTCTGCGACCGTTATTGAATTTCTTATTCTAGCTATCGTCGATAAAGAAGATTCTTATGGTTACGCCATTAGTCATACAATCAAAGAAGTAGCCAATATTAAAGAATCTACACTTTATCCAATTTTAAAAAAACTAGAAAAGGCAGGCTATTTAGACACCTATCAACAAGAATACCAAGGTCGTAAACGCAAATACTACACAACTACAGAAAGTGGTAAACAACAACTTACCTTTCTAAAAGGTGAGTGGCAACTGTATACCGCTAAAATCAAGGAGATTGTCGAAGGGAGATTAAAGGATGACGAGAAATGACTACCTGGCAAAACTAGATAAATATCTAAAAAAACTGCCAAAAGATGACTATCAAGAAGCCATGGACTACTTTAGAGAATATTTCGATGAAGCTGGTTCCGAAAATGAAGAAGCAGTTATTGCTGAACTAGGATCACCTAAAGATGCAGCGCACGACATTATTAGCCGATTACTCGATGAAAAAATCGTTGAGGATGAAAAATCCCCTAAAAACAAAGCTGTCATTATCTGGATTGCTATCTTAGCTATTCTAGCTAGCCCAGTTGCCCTACCACTCATTTTGGTGCTACTTATGGTTATTATTACCATTTTGGCGATTGGGATTGCCATTATAGCCATGGTACTAGCTCTAGGAGTTGCCCTTTTAACATCTGGCGTTTACATGTTGGTTGACAGTTGGTCTTACCTCAGTATCGCCCCATCAACGACAGCCTTGGGAGTTGGGTTAGGACTTCTATCACTCGGATTAGCACTACTAGCTCTTTTAGCTGCTGGTGCTGTTGGGAAATTCTCAGTAAAAAGTATCAGCAAATTAATTCAAAAAGCGGCAAGTAAAAGGAGAAAATCATGAAAAAGTGGACAAAAATTGTTTTAGGTATCGGGATTGGAGCTAGTTTAGTAGGAGCTGGACTGGCTGGAGTTGGCCTAGCTACTGGTGGCTTAACTAAACTAGATCAAAAATACGAAGTTAAATCACACATCAAGCAAAGCAAAGTAACTCTTGACCAATTTAATAAAATTGACATTAATGCCTCAACCTTTGATGTTGTGGTTTCAAAAGTCGATATTGATAAACCTTTTATCTCATATTCAGACACAAAAAAACTCCCAGTCTCTTATCAGGTTACAAGCGATGGGACGCTTACCGTTAAACAAACTGGTGGCTGGCAAGATCACTCAACATCATTTAATTTCTTTAGCTTAAAAGACCTCATCAACCTTGCTAAAACCGGTACGATTACCAATAAGCACACCATTATTATTTCTATCCCTAAAAATATGGATATTCACTCCATAAAAACTAATTTGAAAGCCGGTGATTTGCAATTCAGTGATGTGACTGCCGATTACGCCAACATCGAACTCAGTGCAGGGGATTTAGATATTACCAACTGTAACTTTAATTCTGGTAAATTGACTGTCGCTGTCGGATATGGAAATTTCCAAAACTGCAATCTAAACAAGTTCAGCCTAACAACAAGCACAGGTGATATTGATTTTGAAAATGGCAAAATCATTGACTCAAATATTGACATTTCAATCGGTGATTTTTCTGCAAATGGTATTAATTTGGAAGGTATCAATACATTATCTAGCTCAACTGGCGACGTCGACATTACCCTTGCCAACAAAGAACTTACAGTTCAAGCTAGCAACAATATCGGAGATAGCGATATCTCTAGCTCACTTACCCCTTCAACTAAAAATATCTTGAAAATCAGTGGCAACACTGGTGATATTTCAGTGAATTAAATTAAACAAAAAAACGAAGCTGAGCTTAATACTCAACTTCGTTTTTTTAGTCTAAAATAACAAGGTTACTAAAGCTAAGATGGCTAAACCGCCTTGTTTAAAAATAATCTTTCGATCAGCTGTCAAGCTACCGTAAAGTGCAGCCAAAACAACATTCAAAAGAAATATAACTACTATTATTTTATTACCCGTTATCACGCCGTAAAGTAAAAATACAGCAATCAAACCATTATAAATTCCTTGGTTTTTAAATAAGTTAGATACCGACTGTCGCTGTAATTCCTCTTGAGACATGTTAAACACACGAGCAGTCGCTTTTGATCGTGTAGAAAACGTTTCTAAGTACATAATGTAAAAATGCTCTAAAGCTACCAAAGTAGCCAAAATTATAGTAATAATTGACATAACTTTTCTCCTATCTCACCTGTCATGTAGTTTACAGGCTTGTCAACCATATGTGAATTTTAAATGATTCTTTTCACTAAGTATACAAAAGCCTACATATTTCTTCAAATGATTTGCCCACAAAAAAAAAACAGAGGATAGAAAATCTATCACTCTGCATCTTGTTTTCTATAAATGATGACACCCAATATCATGAAAGCGATAAGGAATCCAGTTAGAACACCAACTTCTTTGCCATTTGAGCATGTCATTGAAATTGTTTGACGTAATCCAGTAACAATGTATGACATTGGCATATATGGGTGAACGACTTGGAAGAACTTAGGACTAAGTTCAATTGGATATGAACCACCAGCAGAACCCACTTGCAACAACAACATAATCAATGAAGCGAATGAACCATAGCGATTATCCCAACCGACTAATGCTGTTACAAGAGCCATCAATGTCCAACCACTCAAAATAATGAAGAGTAGTGTTTGCCAACCGTAGTTAGCTTCAAATCCAAGGAATTGAATAGCAGCGTAAAGAATTACTGAACCTGCTGTTGAAATCAAACCATTAATGAATAGTTTTTGTTTTGCCCATTCAAAACGGTTCTTAACAGGACGTCCAGATAATGAATCTGCAAAGATAACATTTGTTGAAAGAGCGACAACCATAAGTGATACAGCAATCATGTAAGGCGCCATACCAATACCATTTGTTTTCACGCTATCTTTATCTTTAGCAGCTGTAGATACCGGAGCAGAAACCATTTTCGCATTCTTACTATCTACTGAAACTAATGATAATTGATGGCTAGCATCAGATAATGAACTTGTCAATGTTGTCAAGCCATCTGTCAATGTTGTCAATCCGTTTGTCAATGTACCACTACCAGTAGCCAATTTGCTTGAACCAGCAGCCAATTCTTGTGCTCCTGATTGTAATTTCTTAGCACCACTATTTAGCTTATCATTGTTTGAAGCAAGTTTGTTAGCACCATCTGCTGCTTTTTTAGTACCACTGACTAATTTATCATTGTTAGCAGCAAGTTGATTAGCACCGTCTGTTGCCTGTTTAACGCCACCTTTAACCTCATCATTGTGAGAAGCTAATTGTGTTATTCCTCCAACTAATTTAGGACTATTTGAATCTAGTTTAGTTGCTCCCGCAGTTAATCGACCAACAACTGCTGTATAGTTAGAAATACCTGAAGCCAAAGCTGGAATACCTTTATCTGACGTCAAACCTGCTTTAAATTGTGTCAAGCCATCTACCAATTGTTGACTTCCTGCACTAGCAGTTGAAGCGTTTGCTTTCAAGGTAGCCACTTCTTTATCAAGCAAAGCTGATAAATTCGTTAGTTGTGTTTGAATACCAGAAATTTGATTTACCAAATTATTCGCAGTTGTTGCCCCAGCACTATTAGTGATAGCTGAAGTAATCTCAGCTTGTTGATCCGGACTAAGACTTTGATAAGCAGAAGTTGCTTGAACCGCCGCTAAATCTGAACTATTGATAGATGAAATTGCAGAACTCATACCAGATAGCTCTTGGCCTAATTGATTTAGCTCATTAAGATTTGCTTGTAATCGTGATGTGTCTGGCAAACTTGTATTATTTAGTTCAGTTTGAAGGGCTTGTAAGCCATTATTTAAGTCAGTAGCACTTGCAATAAGCCGATCTAGATTATTGCTACTTGCTGTTTGTAATTGATTAATACCATCAATTAAATCTTTAGACTTAGCATTTAATTGAGTCAAACCAGCTGATAGCTGACTTACACCATTAGCATAGTCTGGAACCTTAATTGACAATTGTTCAACTCCATCGACATAATCATAAATCTTACCTGATTTTTCTGTCAAACCTGATGATAATTGTCCAACTCCATTTGTATAAGGAAGAATTCCTCCATACAAGGTATCAAGGCCAGGTGCTAGTTGTCCAACACCGTTTGTATACTCACCTAGACCGTTGGCAAGTGTTGTTGAACCATCAGCAAGTTGTTGGCTTCCTGAGGCAGCTTTATTCAAGTTATCAGTAATAGTTTGGCTACCTGATTCAAGTTTTTGACTACCATCAACTAATTGATTACCACCATCGCTAGCCTTTTTCAAACCATCTTGCAAGTCTGTCATGCTCTTGAAGACAGCTTTTGTATAAGTCTTTGTGATATTTTCTGAGACAGTATCCTTGAGCTTAGTCATTGCTGATTCACTCATTTTTGAGGCAACCACACTACGACCAGCTGTTGTTTGATACTTAATGTTTAATTTCTTCGGATTATCCGTTAATAAGCTAGAGGCTTTCTCTGACAAATCTTCTGGTAATGTGATAACCATGTAGTAATCGCCATCTTTTAAACCTTTATCAGCTTTTTTCTGACTGACAAAGTGATAATCAAGGGCTTTATTTTTAGACATACTGTCTACCATGTCATCACCGATTGTCAATGTTTTATCATTTAGCGTTGCTGACTTATCCTCATTAACAACTGCCACTGGCAAATTCTCTACATTCCCATAAGGGTCCCACATAGAGCCTAAGAATGACAAGTTATAAAGAGCTGGAACAAGCGCAACCCCAATCATTGTTACCCAAAGTTTGGGACTTTTAATAAGTGCTTTTAATTCTTCTAACATATTTTCTCCTAATTTAGACACACTGTTCAAAAATTATGATAAAATATATTATACAATGATATGAAATAATTTCAAGACAAAAGAAGGAGATTTTGGACACTCTGTCTAAAAGTGTTCAAAAGAAATTGTTTATGGCACATGACAACCGCAAAGCAAACACTAAGAGGGCTATTCAAGAAGCTATGGTTAGCCTCTTAAAAACAGAAAGTTTTGATGATATTACAACGATTAAGTTGGCTAAAGAAGCTGGTATTAGCCGCTCTAGCTTCTACACTCATTACAAGGATAAATTTGAGCTGATTGATTCTTGCCAACAAACGCTCTTTAATCAGGTTGAATACATTTTTGAAAAGCACGAAGGCAATAAAGCTCAAGCCTTTTTGGAAATTTTTGAATTTCTAAAACGTGAGCAGCTCTTATCTGCCTTGATTTCAGCCAACGGAACTCGTGAATTCCAAGCTTTTATCATTAATAAAGTACGTATTTTCATTAATACTGATTTACAAGACCGTTTTGGCCGTGATGAATTAAGTCCTGTTGAGAGAGAATACAGCAGTATTTACTTCGCCTATGCCTTTTTCGGCCTTTGCCAATCCTGGATTGCTAAAGGTAAAAAAGAATCACCACGCCAAATGACTAATCTCATCCTAAAACTTTTGCCGCTTTAACAAAAACCACCATAAAGGTGGCTTTTTTATATTCAATAAGAAAACAAAAAAACCACGGAAAAACCGTGGTTTTAAATACTTCAATAAACAGTGAATTAAAGCATTTTGTTGTAGTATTCAACGATAAGAGCTTCGTTGATTTCTGGGTTGATTTCGTCGCGTTCTGGAAGACGAGTCAATGAACCTTCAAGTTTTTCAGCGTCGAATGATACGAATGCTGGACGTCCAAGAGTAGCTTCAACAGCTTCAAGGATAGCAGGTACTTTAGCTGATTTTTCGCGAACTGAGATAACTTGACCTGGAGTTACGCGGTATGAAGGGATATCAACACGTTTACCATCAACAAGGATGTGACCGTGGTTAACGAATTGACGAGCTTGACGACGAGTAGTTGCAAGACCTAGACGGTAAACAACGTTGTCAAGACGACGTTCCAAAAGAACCATAAAGTTGAAACCAAGAGTTCCACCTTTAACTTTAGTAGCTTGTACGAACAAGTTACGGAATTGTTTTTCACCTACACCGTAAGTGAAACGAAGTTTTTGTTTTTCAGCCAATTGCAAACCGTATTCAGAAAGTTTGCTACGGTTGTTAGGACCGTGTTGACCTGGCACGTAGTTACGACGTGCTAATTCTTTACCTGTACCTGTAAGAGACAAGCCAAGGCGACGAGATTGTTTCCATGATGGACCTGTATAACGTGACATTTAAAATGTCCTCCTATAAAATAAAAATTTTGTAGGAAATAACAATTTAGAGAATCCTGATTCGTGCAGGTGACTTTCATCTAAACAGCCAAGATTACTTTTCCGACTTCTAGAAGCTTTTCTATAGAAAGAAAAACTGTAGAAGAGCCAACTGTTGACGAGCTTCATACTCTCCCGCTATTATTTCACACGGAATTTAGTTTAACATAAAAAAAAGGCTCTGTAAAGCCTTTTGTATGTTAATTCTTAGATAAAATTAATCAAAATAACGAATCAATGTTTTTTCAGTTAAAATGTCTGAATAAGTGTATGATTCAACGTATGAGTTATTAATCGCACCTGGAACATCAGAGTTTTCATTGTATTCAACGATAAACAATGATGGGTAAACTTCAGTCAAACGACCAATTTTATTTTTTTCGCGTTTACGACCATTTTCGAGTGTCAATTCAACCAATTGACCTTCGTGGGCTTTAATATCTTCTTTGATTTTTTTCATTTTTGCTACATCTGCAAATGCATCACTCATCTTATCGTTTGCTCCTTATAAAAGTTTTTTTGCTTAACGCTCTTCAAATTGCGCAATACTAGAGAATTTATTATATTCCTTTTGAAAGATTAATTTCACCGTTCCACGCGCACCTGAACGGTTTTTCTCTAAGATAACTTCAATCGTATTATCCTCAACAGCATCATCGCTTTCTTCACCTTCACGACGATAATAATCATCACGGTATAAGAAAGCTACAATATCCGCATCCTGCTCGATAGATCCAGATTCACGAATATCTGACAAAACTGGTCGTTTATCTTGACGTTGTTCAACACCACGAGACAACTGACTCAAGGCAATAACAGGAACCTTCAATTCCTTAGCCAAAATCTTCAATTGACGAGAAATATCAGAAACCTCTTGTTGACGGTTTTCAGGACGTGTCCCTGTAATCAACTGAAGATAGTCAATTACAATCAAACCAAGACCACCTTCGACCTCTTGAGACAACTTGCGGGCACGTGCACGAATTTCAGTAATCTTGATACCAGGCGTATCGTCAATATAGATTGGTGCATCAGCCAAAGCTCCTTGAGCAATGGTAATGTTATTCCATTCTTGATCGGTTAGCTGACCAGTTCTAAGGTTGTGAGAATCAACCATCCCTTCAGCAGCCAACATACGGTCAACCAAACTTTCAGCACCCATTTCCAGAGAGAAGATAGCTACAGGTCTATTTTGCTTAGTCCCAACATTTTGAGCAATGTTCAAAGCAAAGGCTGTTTTCCCGACGGCTGGACGGGCAGCTAGAATAACTAACTGATCAGGATGCAAACCTGTCGTAATCTTATCCAAATCACGAAATCCTGTTGGTAAACCAGTAACATCGCTCGTCTGACGCGAACGAATTTCCAAGTTTTCGTAGTTAACTTTCAAGACATCCGAAATCTTACGGAAACCACTACGGTTGCTGTGCTCATTAATTTCAATAAGTGCTTTTTCAGCCCCCGCAATGACATCTTCTGAATCGGTTGCCCCTTCATAGGCAAGATTTACAGTCTCTGTCAACCTAGAGATGATATTACGCAACATTGCTTTTTCAGCAACAATCTTAGCATAATATTCAGCATTGGCACTTGTCGGTACACTGTTGACCAATTCAACAATATAAGACAAACCACCAATATTTTGTAAGTCTCCTTGGTCATCAAGAATCGTTCTTACAGTCGTTGCATCGATAGCCTCATTACGATCACTCAAAGTAATCATAGCTTTAAAAATTACGCGGTGCGAGTATTTGTAAAAGTCATCTGGGCTAACAAATTCACGAACAGTAATGAGTTTATCTGGCGAGATAAAAATAGAACCTAAGACAGATTGCTCTGCTAATAAATCCTGTGGCTGAACTCTCAATTCTGGCTCTTCTGCCAATTTTTTCACCTCCCCTAATAAGCTCAAATATTATTATGCTTCTTTAATATTTAATTTGATTTCAGCAGTAACTTCTTTATGTAATTTCACAGGTACTTCAACAGAACCAATTGCACGAATTGGATGATCCAAATTAATCGCGCGTTTGTTGATTTTTAGACCAAATTGTTTTGATAATTCTTCAACAATTTTCTTAGCAGTAATTGAGCCAAATGTACGTCCATCAGGTCCAACTTTTTCAGTAAACTTAACAACAGTTTCTTCTTTTTCAAGCTCAGCTTTAAGAGCTTTAGCTTCAGCCAAGACTTCAGCTTGAGCTTTTTCTTCTGATTTTTGTTTACCTTTTAGTTCACCAATCGCTTGGTTAGTAGCTTCTTTAGCAAGATTTTTCTTAATCAAAAAGTTTTGAGCATATCCTGTTGGAACTTCTTTGATTTCGCCTTTTTTACCTTTTCCTTTAACATCTGCTAGAAAAATTACTTTCATCTCTCTGCCTCCATATTTTCTCTTAAATCATTTTCAATCACATCAAGTAAAGTACTCTCTGCTTGACTCACTGACATATTTTCCAACTGACATGCAGCTAGGGTAAAGTGACCGCCACCACCGAGTTCTTCCATCATGCGCTGAACATTAATCTTACTACGGCTACGCGCTGAAATAGCAACTTTATTTGGAGCAACTTGCACCAAAACAAATGTCGCCTCAATACCAGCTAAAGATAGCATGGTATCAGCCGCCTTACTAGCAACCACTTTACTATAATCGACACCATCACGCCCGCTAGCAATGATAATGTTATCGTAAATTTTTCGGCCTCTAAGGATTAATTCATTAACCAATCGATATTCCTCAAAATCCGTTTGAGAAATATTTTGAATTTCAATACTATCACTTCCGTGAGCTCGAAGATAACTTGCAACATCAAATGTTCGACTTGTAACGCTTGCTGAGAAATTCTTCGTATCAAGCATAATACCTGCCATCAAGACACTCGCTTGAATTTTACTCAAACGCTTCTTAGCATTCTGGAATTGAATCAATTCTGTAACTAACTCACTAGCACTGCTTGCTCCACTTTCAATGAAAGTGAGAACAGCATTTTCTGGGAAGTTTTCATCACGACGATGATGGTCTACAACAATCACATCTGTAAACTTATTGTAAAGCTTTTGCGATAAGGTCAAATCAATCTTAGAATGATCGACCATAATTAACAATGAGCGTTCTGTCATCATTGACATCGCCTGTTTAATAGTAATAAGTCGTGTCTTAGCATCTTCTTGCAATCTTTTAACAGCACGCGTAATATCAGGATTCATCTCATCTGGATTGTATACAACATAAGATTCTTTGTTGATATTACTTGCGAAAAATTGCATCCCTACAGCTGAACCAAGAGCATCCATATCAATATTACGGTGACCAACCACAAAGACACGGTCAACACCTTTGATATGGTCTGAGATAGCTGTCATCATGGCACGCGTACGCGTACGTGTACGCTTGACGGTAGATACTGAGCCACCACCAAAATACAATGGTTTCTTATGCTCGTCGTTTTCACAAATAACAACCTGATCACCACCACGAACAAGTGCTGTATTCAAATTCTGCAAAGCTACTTGTCCAATTTGTTGGTGATTGTCATCACCATAAGAAACACCCATACTAAGCGTTAATGGCAAATTATGTTCTTCTTTAGCTTGTTTTCGAAAAGCTTCCAAAACATCAAATTTATCGTCAATCAAACTACTCAACACAGCATAATCTGTAAAAAAGTAGAAACGGTCCATGTTGACACGACGATAAAAAATATTTTTTGACTTTGTAAAATTCGAAATAAAGTTGGCGATGAAGCTATTGATTTGTGAAATCTCAGCGTCTGATAAATCATCTGTCACATCATCATAGTTGTCGATGGAAATAATTCCAATAACTGGACGCAAAAGGGCTGCATCTCCCAACTGACGATTTCCCATAGATGTATCAAAGAAATAGAAAATCCCCGTTGAGGAATCGATATAAGATGAGTACTTATTGCCATTTAACTCAAATGTCTGAGTGGCGTCCCCTTCTCGCTTAGCCCCAATAATTCTACGAATGACATCATCCTCAAACTCTCCTTCTTCACTAGTGAAAATGAGCTCTGCATATGGATTAAACCACTCTACCTCGTTTGTTTCTTGATCAAACTGAACAACCCCTACTGGCATTTGTTCCAACAAGTGTTTTAAACCAACTTCTGTTTGGTTGTTTAATAATTCAATTTGTTCAAGTTCCGATAACTCGTAATTTTCTTTTTGGTAGTAAAGCAAAGCTACAAGTAAAGAAAGCGCCAAAAAGATTGCAGCTAAGATAGCTGACTCCGTCTGAAAAAGTCTGACACAGATAGCCAAGATGCCAAATAAAATAAGGCCAATCATGACTAAGTGGATAGTTGCAAATCGAAATCTTTTCATTGGTTAACCTCTTAGCTTACAATTATACCATAAAATAGGCTTAATTTATAGTAGGAAAGCAGAAAAGCAACCCCAGTTAATAAGGGTTGCTTTCTTGTTTTAATGATACTTAATCTTCTTGGTTACGATGGTGTTTTTGTTTACCTTCCAAGTAAACCATCAAGATAGAAATATCAGCTGGGTTAACCCCTGAAATACGGCTTGCTTGTCCGATAGTTTCAGGATTAATTTTCTTGAATTTTTGACGAGCTTCTGTCGCAATAGAATCGATATCATCCCAATCAATATTAGCAGGGATGCGTTTTTCTTCCATGCGTTTCATTTTAGCCACTTGATCAAGTGCTTTGTTGATGTAACCTTCGTATTTGATTTCAGTTTCCAAAAGTTCAATTACTTTGCTATCCAGTTTTTCTTCCGCAGGACCGACAAAACTTGTTGCAATTTCATAATTGATTTCTGGACGACGCATGAATTCTTTAGCTGTCAAGGCGTCTGTCAATGGTTTGAAACCAAGCGCTTCAATACGTGCATTAGTTTCCTTGACAGGCTTGATTTTAAGACTTGACAATCTTGTCAACTCATTGTCAAATTGACGTTTACGGTTCAAGTAACGTTCATAGCGTTCTTCATCAACCAAACCAACACGGTGACCAATTTCAGTCAAACGCATATCAGCATTATCATGACGCAAAATCAAACGATATTCTGCACGACTTGTCAACAAACGATAAGGTTCCAAAGTTCCTTTTGTTACCAAGTCATCAATCATAACACCAATGTAAGCATCACTACGTTTTAGAATCATTTCTGGTTTACCTTGAACTTTAAGAGCGGCATTGATACCAGCAACAATCCCTTGTCCTGCAGCTTCTTCATAACCTGAAGTACCATTAGTTTGACCTGCGGTAAAAAGTCCAGAAATTTTCTTAGTTTCAAGTGTTGCACGCAATTGGTGTGGCAAAACGATATCATACTCAATCGCATAACCTGTACGCATCATTTCAGCATTTTCAAGCCCTTTAATTGAGTGAACCAATTCTTTTTGAACATCCTCAGGAAGACTTGTTGACAATCCTTGAATGTAAACTTCTTCAGTTTCACGTCCTTCTGGTTCTAGGAAAAGTTGGTGACGTTCTTTATCTGCAAAACGAACAATTTTATCTTCGATAGATGGGCAATAACGAGGACCGACACCTTTAACAATACCTGAGAACATTGGGGCACGATAAAGGTTTTTATTGATAATATCGTGGCTTGTTTGGTTAGTATATGTCAACCAGCAAGGAATTTGATCTTTGAGATAATCTTCATCATTTGACATGAATGAGAAATGATTTGGTTTTTCGTCACCTGGTTGAATTTCTGTTTCGTCATAATTGATAGAACTTGCTTTAACGCGTGGTGGTGTTCCTGTTTTGAAACGTCCAATTTCAAGACCAAGTTCTTTCAAGTTGTCAGCAAGACCGATAGAAGCCAAACTATTATTAGGACCTGATGAATACTTGAGTTCTCCTAAAATAATTTCTCCACGAAGAGCTGTTCCTGTTGTGATAACAACAGCTTTAGCTGAGAATTTTTGGTTAGTAGCTGTACGAACACCAACAACTTTTCCATCTTCAACTAAAACTTCTTCAATCATTGATTGACGCAAAGTCAAGTTTTCTTGTTGTTCAACCGTATGCTTCATTGTACGTGAGTAAAGGGCCTTATCAGCTTGAGCACGAAGAGCACGTACAGCAGGACCTTTACCAGTATTGAGCATTTTCATTTGGATGTAAGTCTTGTCAATGTTCTTACCCATTTCTCCACCAAGGGCATCGATTTCACGAACGACGATACCTTTGGCAGAACCTCCGATAGCAGGGTTACATGGCATAAAGGATAACATTTCCAAATTGATTGTAGCGAGCATTGTTTTACAACCCATACGAGCTGCAGCCAAACTAGCTTCGACACCAGCATGCCCTGCACCAACAACAATTACATCATAATTTTCAGCAAATTCATGTGTCATGATTTTAATTACAATATCAAGTAAACCTTAGCCAACTTTCAATCAAACAAAATGGTCAAAAAATTAGCTAACCTACTTAAAGCATTCCTTTCCAAATATAAAATGATTTCTAAAACACAAAAATGATCAAAGCTTTGAAAATGTAAACCAAAAAGGCCTACAATTCCCATGAGCTTTGACCATCATCGTCATTGTTATGATTATTGTATCAAATTGAGTTAAAAAGTCAATTTAATTGCTGATAATTTTTCAAGCAATATTGACCAAAATTAAACAACAATTGACAACCTTTCTTTACAAAGTTGTCAATTAGATGTATTGGCAAGCAACACCATCTTTATAAGCCATATCGATGATTCCGCCACCTAGGCATTCTTCACCATCGTAGAATACAACAGCTTGACCTGGTGTGATAGCACGTTGTGGTTCATCAAAGACAACTTCTGCTTTGTCACCTTTAACATGAACAGTAACTTTTGAATCAGGTTGGCGATAACGGAATTTTGCAGTAACTTCCATTGTAAATTCTTCAGGCATATCACGTGTAAAGTGAATACTTGAAGCATCAAGGCTAGTTGACATTAGTGACTCATGGTAGAAACCTTGACCAACGTACAGAATATTTTTTGAAAGGTCTTTTCCGACAACAAACCAAGGAGCATTGTCGCCACCTTGTTGACCACCAATACCAAGACCTCCACGTTGACCGATTGTGTAATACATCAAACCAGCGTGTTCACCCATATCACGGCCATCAACAGTCATCATGCGACCTTTTTGAGCTGGTAAATATTGACTAAGGAATTGTTTAAAGTTCTTTTCACCAATAAAGCAAATTCCTGTTGAATCTTTTTTCTTAGCTGTTGCAAGTCCCGCGCGTTCAGCAATTTTTCGCACTTCTGGTTTTTCCAAGTGACCAAGTGGGAACATTACTTTTTGCAATTGTTCTTGTGACAATTGACTCAAGAAATAAGTTTGGTCTTTGTTATTATCTGCACCACGAAGCATGTGAACTGTACCATCTTCATCGCGAGAGACTTGTGCGTAGTGCCCAGTTGCCACATAATCAGCACCAAGTGTCATAGCATAATCAAGGAAGGCTTTAAATTTGATTTCCTTATTACACATTACATCTGGATTTGGCGTACGTCCTGCACGGTATTCCGCAAGGAAGTATTCGAAGACACGATCCCAGTACTCTTTTTCAAAGTTAACAGAATAATACGGAATGCCGATTTGGTCAGCAACAGCTGCTACATCTTTGTAATCTTCGGTTGCTGTACACACACCGAATTCATCTGTGTCATCCCAGTTTTTCATGAAAACACCAATAACGTCGTAACCTTGTTCTTTCAAAAGAAGAGCAGTTACAGACGAATCAACGCCTCCACTCATACCAACAACAACACGTGTTTTTGAATTATCTGTCATGATAATCCTCCCATCAAGATATTTTTTTCGAACATAGGCTTGAAGGGCCCAGTTTTTCAAAAATCGATTTGAAGGTCGATTTTGAGCGCAGAAATCCACGCGAAGACTATTATAACATGAATTTCCAGTTATGTAAGGCATTTAGACTTATTTTTAAATCTTTTTCTCATTTTCTATGAAAGTAAGCGATTTATTATCGTTTACCCATTTCCTTTCCTTTGTTATAATAAGTAAGCATAGATTCTAGAAGGAGTAGATATGAAAAATCTAAAATTCCAATCCGTCTTTGATATTATTGGACCTGTTATGATTGGCCCATCAAGCAGCCACACTGCTGGTGCTGTTCGTATTGGAAAAATTGTTAACTCTATTTTCGGAGAAATTCCTGATTCCGTAACGTTTCATTTATATAATTCATTTGCTAAAACTTACCGTGGACACGGAACTGATAAAGCACTCGTTGCCGGTATCCTAGGAATGGATACTGACGATCCAGATATTAAAAATTCATTAGAAATTGCTCACCAAAAAGGGGTACGCATTTATTGGGATATTTTAAAGGACAGTAATGCCCCTCACCCAAATACTGCTAAGATTACCGTTGAAAAAGGTGATAAAAACATGAGTATCACAGGTGTATCAATTGGTGGAGGAAATATTGAAGTTACTGAACTCAATGGCTTCTCTGTTTCTCTTAAAATGAATACCCCTACTCTTATTATCGTTCACCAAGATATTCCTGGTATGATTGCAAAAGTAACAGATATTCTTTCTGAACACAATATCAACATTGCTCAAATGAATGTGACCCGCGAACGCGCTGGGGAAAAAGCCATTATGATTATCGAAGTTGACTCACGTGATTGTCATAAAGCTGTGGAACAAATCCAGCACATTCCGCACCTACACAATGTCAATTTCTTTGACTAGAAAGGAAAAGAATGTTTTATTCTATTAAAGAATTAGTTGAACAAGCCGATAAAGACTTTAACGGCAATATTGCTGAGCTAATGATTTCCACAGAAACAGAATTGAGCGGACGTAGCCGTGATGAAATTATTCATATCATGAAGAAAAATCTTCAAGTCATGAAAAATTCTGTTACTGATGGACTCACTCCTAGTAAATCAATTAGTGGACTGACAGGTGGAGACGCTGTCAAGATGGATGCCTACTTAAAATCAGGTAAAACCTTGTCTGATACAACCATTTTAACAGCTGTCCGAAACGCAATTGCTGTCAACGAACTAAACGCCAAAATGGGGCTTGTCTGTGCAACTCCAACAGCAGGCTCTGCTGGATGCCTACCTGCTGTCTTAACAACGGCTATTGACAAATTAAACCTCTCTGAAGAAGAGCAGTTAGAGTTCTTATTCACTGCTGGTGCCTTTGGACTGGTTATTGGAAATAACGCTTCTATTTCTGGTGCTGAAGGTGGCTGTCAAGCCGAAGTCGGGTCTGCTTCAGCCATGAGCGCAGCAGCTCTTGTTAAAGCTGCCGGAGGCTCTGCATACCAAGCTAGTCAAGCTGTGGCCTTCGTCATCAAAAATATGCTAGGTTTAATCTGTGACCCTGTCGCTGGTCTTGTCGAGGTTCCTTGTGTCAAACGTAACGCACTTGGATCTAGTTTTGCCTTAGTTGCCGCTGATATGGCACTGGCTGGCATTAAATCACAAATTCCAGTTGATGAAGTTGTTGATGCCATGTACCAAGTAGGCTCTAGCTTACCAACAGCCTTTCGAGAAACTGCTGAAGGTGGTTTAGCAGCCACACCTACTGGTCGTCGCTTACAAGCTAAAATCTTTGGTGAATAGACGATAGTATTCGAATACTATTTATTTGTTTCCTTGCTAATTGACGTATTTGTCAATCATTGTTGACAAAATTTACAGGAGAGTAAACATGAAATCTATCTTATTTGACCTTGATGGAACACTAGTAAATTCAAGTCCTGGTATTAAAGCAGCATTTAATTATGCCTTTGAAAAGTTACAACTACCTTTACAAACTGACAAACAATTGTCAACATTTATCGGACCACCTCTAGAAGTCACTTTCGGTCATTATTTTGAGCAAGCTGACGAGGTTAATCATGCTATCAAAACCTTTAGAGATTACTATGGTGAAAAAGGAGTCCACCAAGTCTCTCTTTACACTGGCATCGCAGAAGCTCTACAAGAATTAAATGACTTAAATTACTCACTATTTGTTACCACAAGTAAGCACCAACCTATGGCTAACTTAATGTTAACAGAGCTTGGTATTATTTCACACTTTAAAAAAGTCTATGGGTCTACTCCCGAGCACTTCCACAAAGCTGATGTGATTAAGGCCTGTCTAACAGAACAAGGCATTCAAGCGCATGAAGCTGTTATCATCGGCGATACAAAGTTTGATATGATTGGTGGACAAAAAACAGGAGTTCGAAGACTTGGGGT
This sequence comes from Streptococcus sp. TATVAM-FAB8, assembly GCF_046592795.1. Lineage (NCBI taxonomy): Bacteria > Bacillati > Bacillota > Bacilli > Lactobacillales > Streptococcaceae > Streptococcus > Streptococcus sp. TATVAM-FAB8. The sequence goes on along the minus strand of NZ_JAWVPQ010000002.1, from coordinate 39,597 downwards.
AACCTGGGGATTTGGTAGCCTAGAAAGTTTACAAGAACATGGAGCAGAAAGTATCTGTCACCATCCATACGATATTAAAAAAGCACTATCATCTTTATAGGATGATTAGTGCTTTTTCTTCTATTAAATTAGTATCCCCAAGCTGACAGTCCTTGAGTATTGTAAACTTTAATTGCTGTTGCAATTTGATCTTGAACTGTTGCAGTTGATCCCCAACCTGGCATAGTCTGGAATAAACCAGATGCTCCTGAAGCATTGGCAACCGTTGGATCTCCATTAGATTCACGTGCAATGATAGCTTCCCAAGTTGATTGTGGAACACCTGTTGCAGCAGCCATTTGGGCAGCAGCATCTGAACCAACAGCACCTGCTGTATTACCATTTGAAGCTACTGATGGTGCCGTTTGGGCTGTCGTTGAAGATGGTGCAGTTGCTGCAGCTACAGTCGTTGTATTATCATTAGCTGGAGCAACCTCAGCATAACTTGCTTCTGATTCTTGAACCTCTTCGATAGAAGATGCCTCAACTTCTTCAGTTTCTTCTGATGAGCTACTGCTAGACTCTTCTGATTCTGCTGTAGTTGAACTGATACTTGTTGATGACACTTCAGAGCTTTCAGAACTTGTTGACACAGCTTTCGCAGCTCCTGCCTCTGAACGAGTTGTAATAGTTTCTGCGAATGCTTCTATTTTTGGAATAAGGACAACAACCATCGCTACAACTAAAATAGCTCCAAGGATGCTGACAATAATATTTCTAATTTTTCTATGTTTTGCTTTAGTAATCCTACTATACATGTTAAATAAATATATACCTCTCTAGAACTCCTGTTTCCTATCATATAATTTATTTATTACTCGCAGATTGAAAATATGTTAAAAATATTACAGAGATATTGAAATTAACCTCGTTTTTACTATGAAAACGCTAAAATTCAAGCTTTTGTAGACATAAAAAAGCTTGAAGATAAATTCTTCAAGCTTATCTATCTAATACTGGTAATTCGCTAAATAGTAAATAATATTAACTCTAAGAAAAGTCTCTTATCTTAGTACCAACCGTTAGCATTCCAGAATGCAAGGGCTGCTGACCATGAACCGTAACGTCCTGCTACGTATGAATCGGCAACGCGTTCTTGGTTTTCAGCTGACAAGTCACCGTTTAGGTATGACATTGTCAATTGGTAACGACCATAGTATTGACCGTTTTGAGCTGTGTAGCTACCGCTTGATTCGCGTTGAGCAATGATTTCTTTAGCTTGAGCATCTGAAGTACCCAAGTTTGATGAGTAAGAAGTAGTTGTTGTTTCAGCTTGTGCAGCTGGTGCTGCTGCCGCTGAGTTATCAGTAGCTGCTGGAGCTGCTTCTACGGCTGCAGTTTCAGTTGTAGTTGCTGCTGGTGCAGTAGCTTCTGAATCTAGTTCCAAGATTTGACCTACAGTGATGAAGTCAACGTTAGCGATTTGGTTAGTTGAAGCCAATTTTTCAACTGTAGTATTGTAAGTTACAGCAATTTCAGAAAGTGTATCACCTGATTTTACTGTGTATGAATCAGCGTTAGCAACTGCTGGGGCAATAAGTGCTGCTGCTGCGGCTACACCGGCAAGACCAAGTTTAATAGATTTCGATTTAGTTTTAAAAATATTTGTTTGCATTATATGCTCCTTTTTTGTTTCAAAAATTAGTACAGGCTATATAATACAGACTTAATGTTACTCTGGCTTTAGAGTTATATTAAAAATATTACAATTAGATTCTTATAATATAAAGAAAACGCCTACAGATTAGGCGTTTTAGCTTTCTTTAAGATAAAATAAGAGAATTCCTAAAATTATGACAAGCAAAATGGTTACAGAATCTTTGATTTTCCACTGTAAAATTCGGTATTTTGTGCGTCCATCTCCGCCTTGATAACCACGTGCTTCCATAGCAAGAGCCAAAGCATCTGCACGTTTAAAGCTTGAAGCAAAGAGCGGAATAAGAATTGGAATGATTGATTTAACCTTTTGAATGAGATTTCCTTCACCAAAATCAACCCCACGCGCTCGCTGAGCTTTCATAATACGTGTCGTATCATCCATCAATGTTGGGACAAAACGTAAGCTCAAAGACAGCATTAAGCCGATTTCATGAGCTGGCACCTTAAAACGAACAAATGGCTTCAACAATGACTCCACAGCATCAGCAAGGCTCAAAGGCGTTGTTGTCAAGGTTAATAGCGTTGAGAAAAAGATAATCAAAACAAAACGCATGAAAATTAATATTGCTTGATTAAACCCGTAGCTAGTAATTTTCAAAATACCAAATTGGAAATAGGTCTCACCACCGTGTGTAAAGAACATTTGAAATAAGGTCGTGAATAAAATAATTCCAATCATCGGACGAACACCCTTTAAGAAGAAGCTAAGTTTTATCTTCGATAAGAAGACAACTCCTAAAGTAAAAGCAATCATCAATAGATTGGTCACAAGGTTATTGGCCCAAAAAACAATGATAATGTATAAAATCATTGAAAGAAGTTTACTACGAGGGTCTAGACGATGAATTAAGGAATCTCCAGGTACATAACGACCAAGTATTAATTTATCCATGTTTCACCACCTCTGCAAATTCTTCTATAGTAATTGGTAAAGTATCTAAATGTAAGCCGCGTTTGACAAGTTGCTGAGCGAATTTCGTAATTTTAGGAACACCAAGTTGTTTACTTTCAAGAAATGCGACATCTTGGAAGACTTCTTTAGGATAACCTGAGCGAACCAATTTACCACCTTCAAGAACATTAACATAATCAGCATAATTGGCAACATCATCCATTAAATGAGTCACTAAAACAATTGTCATGCCATTTTGATGCAGTTCTTTAAATAAAGTCATCAATTCACGGCGTCCTTTAGGGTCTAGGCCAGCTGTCGGTTCATCTAGAACCAAAACCTCTGGTTCCATGGCTAGAATCCCAGCAATAGCCACACGACGCATTTGACCACCAGATAGCTCAAAAGGATTCTTTTCAAAAAATTCTTCATGAATTCCTACCATGGCAAGTTTTTCACGCGCTAACTGTTCAGCTTCTTCTATAGAAACACCAAAATTTTGTGGTCCAAATGCCACATCCTTAAGAACTGTTTCCTCAAAAAGCTGACTTTCAGGAAATTGAAAGACCAGTCCAACCTTTTTACGGACGGGTTTTATTTCCTTATTTTTTGAGTTTGCCGTAATCTTAATATCATCAACAATAACAGCCCCTTCTGTAGGGACGTTAAGACCATTCAAAAGTTGCATGATTGTTGACTTACCTGACCCAGTGTGGCCGATAAAGGCTGTATATGAGCCTTCTTTTATAGTAAGATTAATGTCAAAAAGGGCACGCCCTTCAAAAGGTGTCCCCGCTTGATATGTATAATTTACGCCTTCAAGAGTAATTCCCATAACTGATCTTCTAATTCCTTTTCCGTAAGATAATTCTCTGTAAATTCAAACCCTTTGTCTTTTAAAGTAGAGATAAGATTGGCTGAAAAAGGAATATCCAATCCCAAAGTCAATAATTCTTCTCCTCTTGCAAAAAGTTCGCGTGGAGTTGAGCTTGACTCAACTTTTCCTTTTTTCATGACTAAGACACGATCACTAAGCGCAACCTCATCTAAATCATGAGTGATCGACACAACGGTCATATTATATTGGTCGCGAATCTCTTTGATTGTTTGAATTAATTCTAAGCGTCCTTCTGGATCAAGCATACTAGTCGCTTCATCCAAAATAATAATATTAGGACGCATGGCAATAGCACCTGCAATAGCCACACGTTGTTTTTGTCCACCTGACAAACGAGCTGGTTCACGGTCTGCAAAAGCTGACATACCAACTAATTCAAGGGCTTCTTTGACACGTGCTTGCATCTCTTCTAATGGAATTCCCTTGTTTTCTAACCCAAATGCGACATCGTCTTCAACTGTCGCACCAACAAATTGGTTATCTGGATTTTGAAAAACCATTCCAATTTTATGACGAATGTTCCACACGTTTTCTTCAGTTAAGAGTTCTCCCTCAACAAAGATTTGACCTGATTCAGCTGCTAAAAGCCCATCAATTAAACGAACTGTGGTTGATTTTCCTGAACCATTATGGCCAATAATAGATAACCATTCTCCCTGTTTCACGTGAAACGATAAATCATCTAAGGTGTAATGTTCTTGATGATCAGTATATTTGAATTTTAAATGTTTGACGTCAATACTATTTGTCATTTAAATGTGTCCTTAAAGAGGAATCCTGCCCCTTTGAAATAATCATATCCTGAGTAAATTGTGAAAATCAAAGCGACATAAAGCAAAAGTGTTCCAATCATTGAAAAATGCAAAAGTAAGAAAATAATTGAAAACATTTGAGTAAATGTTTTGATTTTACCAGGCATAGCAGCTGCTAAAACTGTTCCACCATTTTCAACAAGTAGTAAACGAAGACCAGTTACTGCTAACTCACGACAAATAATAATCGCAGCAATCCACGCAGGAACCATTCCCAATTCAACTAACATAATAAACGCTGTCATCACTAACATTTTATCAGCCAATGGATCAGCAAATTTACCAAAGTTTGTAACAACTTGCCATTTTCTTGCAAGGTATCCATCTAAGTAGTCTGTAATACTTGCTAGCGCAAAAACAACTGCTGCAACAGCATGTCCAGCCACGCTATTCCAGATACAAAGAATCAAGATAAATACTGGAATCAAAACAATGCGACCTAATGTTAACAAATTAGGAATGTTTTCTTTTTTTGTAAAATCGATTTTCATTTTCCTACCTTATTATTGAATATTAATTGTAATGTAACTTAATGTTGTGCTTGTCAAAGCTGATGTATCTACCGCTTGACCATTGATTGCAACGTTAACGCCTGCAGTGACTCCTAGTGTAATCACAGATTTTTTTGTACCTGCAGGAAGGGTTGCTGAATAGCTTGAAACTCCTGTTGAAGAAAGAAGTGTTCCAGCATCGCCAGCTTCTGAATTGCTTACAGAAACCCAACTGCTATCAGCACCAGCTAAGCTGATGTCAACTGTCAAACTATCTGTAACATTTGATAGATTAACCGTTAAATTACTTCCGCCTCCTTCAGTTTCCATCTTCAATGATTTTTCTTCAGATGAAGAAGATTCACTGGTTGATGAACTTTCTGGAGTTGATGAGCTACTTGATGATGAACTATGAACAACAGAGTAGCTTGGTTTTGCTTGATTGCTATCGCTTTGAAGCTGTGTCCAAGTGACAAATGAAACAAAAGCTAAAATTCCTAAAGCAACTAAGCAAAGCAGAATAATCGGAAGATAAGTTGCTGTTTTTTCTGAACTTTTATAACGACTTGAACGTGAACCAACACCAAAATCATCTGTTTGTTCAGGTTTAGGTTTAGAAACTGAAACTGGAGCTGTTTTAGCTACTTTTTTATGACTCGGTACGATTGTAATTTTCTCATCCTCAGCAACCACTGGTGCTGTTTCAATACTTGATGCAAATATTTGTGCTCGATAGCGCTTTAATAGTTCTGCTGCATCTACATCTACCAATTCCGCATATTGTTGAAGATAAGTTTCAACTTCATCTTTAGGAATTAATTTAAATTTTTCTAACTCTAATGCTAAAAGATGTGGTGAAGGAATTGCTGTTTTTTCTTCAACATCTTCTAGTGTCAAGTTTTTGGCAACTCGACCTTTTCTTAAGATTTCACCAATCGTTTCTTCTCTCATACAAGGTTTCCTTTAATAAAATATAATCAGATTTATTATAGCAAATTTTAACAAGTATTTCGATTTTATTTTGGAAGGATTGTGAATTCTGTCGCGTCTGATTGACTTAAGAAATCATTTCCTCTTTTAAGAACTTCTTCAAAACTTAAAGTCTTTAATAGTTTAGGAACCGATAGATAAGTTTCCTCATCAGCAAGATGATTGATAAATTGCGCTGAAAGGTTATCAATTGAATCTAGACTCTTGAAAAAGTCTCCATACAATTCTTTTTTAACAATTTCAAAATGTTCTTCTGACAAATCCTCCAAATCACTAGACATTGCTACTTTGCTTAAATATTGTCGCAAATTCGTTGCCATAGCAATCGGTACTGAAGTATCTAGAGAAATAATCAAAAATTGGAAATTTTGATAAACTTCAATCTCAAAATCAAATGAGTCATCAATCTGACCATTTTCATAAAGTTCTTGATAACGTCTTGAAGTCCAACCCAAAATCATCGCAAAAAATAATCTCAAGGCTAATTCTTGACGCAAGGTAGATTCTCCTTCTGATAAAGCAGGACCTCTTAAGCCAATAGCTAGTTTAGGTTGTGTCACTTCCATTTGAACCGATGCCTTCGGCACAACAGATTCGTAAGCCAATTCTTGACGCTCAAGATGATGAGCTGTCTTATTTTTTCCTTTTTGACTTTCTTGAATTTGCTTAAAGATGTCATCCTTATCAAAATTGCCAACAACTAAGAGTATCATCTCCTGTGGAGAATAAAAGACATCATGATTTTCTTTCAAGTCCGCTACTGAAATATTGGCAATACTTTCTTGAGTTCCAGCAATATCTTGAGCAAGAGCCGTTTTAGGATATAAATTTTCAAGAATTCCTTGATAAAGTCGATAATCCGCATCATCTTGATACATGTCAATCTCTTGACCGATAATCGATTTTTCTCGCTCAATTGACTCATCTGTAAAGGCAGTATCTGCCACAAAATGCTGCAACAAGTCTAAGTTTTCATTTAAATGATCTACCGTTGAAAAATAAAAACATGTTTTGTCAAAGGTTGTAAAGGCATTACTGTTGGCACCGGCATTTGTAAATAGCTCTGAAACATCTTGACCATCTTCCAATTCAAACAACTTATGTTCTAGAAAATGAGCAATCCCCTTCTCATAGCATTTTTCACTTTTATCTAGTGTAAACTTATTGTCAAAGGAGCCAAAATTAACAACCAACATCCCACAAGACTCTTGAAAATCAGTCTTAGGAATCAAAAAAACTTTCAATCCATTTTCCAGTACAGCAGTATACAAAGTTTCACCAATTTCAGGGAAAACTTTTTCAACTAATTTTGTCACTTACTTTCCCTCCAAAAAATACAGTGCTTGCAGTTTAATCTTTCTAGTTAGTTGCATCACATCAGCTTTACTAACCTTGTCAAGGTTGTCAATCATATCGTCAACGCTGTAATGATTCTTCAAATATTGACCGTTGTAACTACGCTCGATTAATACTTTTGGAGAGTCTCCTGCCAATCTTAAATTGACTTGTAACATTTTCTTCGTTTGCTTAAGAAGTGCTTCTGAAAAGCGACCTACCTTAATCGTTGAAAATTGTTTGTTAATTAATTGCATCGCTCGATTGCGATTCTTCTTGTCAATACCAGCGTAAACATTCAGTAAACCTATAAAAATATCAAAATGACTTCCGATAGTATAAGCAAGTCCTTCTTTCTCACGAACCTCTGTAAATAAACGAGAATGAGCAAAACCTCCAAACAAACCATTAAAGACAAGAAGTGTAAAGTAATCCTTGTCACCATATCTAGTTGGGAAAGAATAACCTAACTGCAAAACAGACTGATTAACTTCTCTGACTTCTAATTTTTCTTGAACAATGTTGCTAAATTCTTGTTGGTAGTCAAATACTAAATCTTTTTGACGGTCTTCAAAAGGAAATCGATTGAACAATTGTAACATGCGATAGTCATCAAACTCTCCCAATAAAAAGATGTCCAAGCGATCTTCACGAAGCATTTTCTGAAACTCTTGAAAAGCCGTGTAAGAATTTTCAGCAACTGCTAATTCAGCTGTCCCATATTTTGATGTTTGAAAAGCTGGGTTCGTAAAGAAAAGTTTTTTAAGACCTAGCTCACTACTATAAAAACTATCATCCTTATCAGCTTTTAAATAATTAATTAAGTTCGCTTGCTCAAGCTCAAATAATTTAGACTGATATTGCTCAACTGTTACAAGCGGTGAGAAAAGAACTTGATATAAAAATTCAATCACTTCTTCCAAGAGATTTTCTGTAGTCATCACATACTGATTCTTCATGAAAGTTAGTTCAATATCAACAATATGAACCAATCCCTTAGTTGATACCTTGGTTGACAAAGTCGCTCCATAAAGGCTTGCCAAACGCTCTCTAAAACGCTGTGCCGTCGGGTATTTCTCATTAGCCGTTGCTAAAATCTGAGCCACCAAAACACGTCTGGCTACCGTTTTTTGGCTGAACTCTCCTGAAAACCGAAAGGTAATATGGTTCATTTTGAATTTTTCATTTTTGATTAGATGTAATTCAACACCATCAACTATTTTCATTACAAATTCCTTACTAAAACACTTTATTAGCTAAAATTATACCACGTTTATGTTATAATTACTTGAATTATAAAATGGAGAAAACGATGGAATACAAATTATTTGATGACTATATTACCTTGCAAGCTTTACTAAAAGAACTAGGTATTATCCAAAGCGGTGGTGCTATTAAAGCCTATTTAGCAGAAACAACCGTTCTCTTCAACGGCGAAGATGAAAAACGTCGCGGTAAAAAAATTCGTCTCGGTGATGTTGTAAGCATTCCAGAAGACGGTATCACTATCGATATTATCGCACCAACAGATGAAGAAAAGAATGAACATCTTGAAGCCTTAGCTGAAAAAGCTCGTGTTGCTGCTATCGTTAAAGAATTAAACGCTAAAAATAAAAAAGATAAGAAACAAAAACAAGCGAAAAAACAATCGAAGCCAACTAAAGAACGCAAACCCGTTCGCTTCCCAGGAACTTAAGCATGTGGATTCAAAAAATAGCCTTAAAAAATTATCGCAATTATTTAACCAATGAGCTTGAATTTTCTCCCGGGCTAAATGTCTTTATCGGGAAAAACGCTCAAGGAAAAACAAATTTCTTAGAAGCTATTTATTTCTTATCTTTAACTCGCAGCCACCGCACACGTTCCGATAAAGAGCTGATTCATTTTCAAGAAAAAGAACTCCGCGTCTCAGGTATTCTGCAACGCTCAAGTGGGACAGTTCCTTTGGAAATCAATCTATCAAGTAAAGGACGAGTCACTAGAGTTAATCACCTCAAACAAGCGAAATTATCCGACTATATCGGAGTGATGACAGTCGTCTTATTTGCACCTGAAGATTTACAACTTATCAAAGGAGCACCTAGCCTCCGTCGTAAGTTTATTGATATTGATTTAGGTCAAATCAAACCTGTCTACCTATCTGATTTGTCTAATTACAATCATGTCCTTAAACAACGTAACACTTACCTAAAAACCGCTGAAAAAGTTGACATCGACTTTTTAGCAGTCCTTGATGAGCAATTAGCTGATTTTGGTAGCCGCGTCATGGAACATCGCTTAGATTTCGTCTCTAATCTCGAAAAAGAAGCCGATCGCTATCACTATGCCATCTCTAACGGCCTAGAACATTTAAAAATTCGCTATCTATCATCTGTGCCATTCCAAGAAAAAAGTGAAATCAAAGAATACTTCTTAAAAACATTGGAAAAGAATCGCAAACGTGATATCTTCAAAAAAAATACTGGTGCTGGACCTCATCGTGATGATTTAGAATTTTTCATCAACGATATGCCTGCCAATTTTGGTAGCCAAGGACAACACCGAAGTTTGATTTTATCTCTTAAAATGGCTGAAATTGAACTCATTAAGAATGTTACTGGTGATTATCCAATTCTACTTCTCGATGATGTCATGAGTGAACTAGATAACTACCGACAAACAGAATTGTTAAAAATGATTATTGCTGAAAATGTTCAAACTTTTATCACAACGACAAGTCTTGAACACCTTTCAAAACTTCCAGAGGAGTTGAAAATTTTCACTGTTAATCAAGGAACTATTGAAGAAAACTAAAAAAGCTGGCCTAAGCCAGCTTTTTTGTGTGTTTACAACTGAATTGACAATGTTGTCAATGATAATTAGTAAGATTTAACAATTCCTAGTAATACAGCTCCAAGAACAAAGCATGCAATACCAATTACCAACCAACGCATTTCTTTACGTGTTTTAGTTTCACCCAAGAAGAGGATACCACCCATAATAGAAATGATAACACCAAGTTGTGAGAAACTAAAGGCAATAGCAAGACCTGCTTTAGCAGCAGCAAGAAGCATGAAGATGTTACCAACACCCCACATCAAACCAACGATTGCGTTTTTGATAACAACTGTTTCAAATTTAACGTTAAATTTCATGAACATAATAGCTCCAAGCACCATACCTACAGCCATTGGGAAGATAACAGCTAAAGCATCGAATTTCATGATGTTGTTAAATAGAATAGTGTAAGAAAGGTAACCAACTGTTGAGTAAGTCAAAGCACGGAAACCTTTACCAAAGTCAGTAAGTTCGCTAGTTTCAACTTTTTCAGCATCACGTTTACTTGTGAAATAGAATCCGATAACCAAAAGAAGCAAAGCAATAATACCAAGTGTGTATTGAACTGGTTTGCTCCATTCGCCAAAGACAATGGCACCAATCAAGCTACCAAATACAAGTTGTGCTCCACTTGACAATGGGTTACCTACTGAAACACCCATGTATTGCATTGCACGGAATTGGCCGTTTTGTCCCATAGACCAAAGCATACCACCGATGATTCCGACAACCCAAAGTGTTACTGACATTTCTGGTTGAACAAACAACCATACAACAAAGGCAAATAAAAGTGCCCCTAAAGTCATTCCTAATGTTTGTTGATCTGGTTTACCTCCAATTTTGTTGCTGACAAACCCGATACTTCCCCATGCTACCATGGGAATTAATGCAAATAAAATACCCTGCATTTTTTCTCCTTTACGATATGTTTTACAGATTAGTAAACGTTGTTTACACTGTTGTAAATATATAATTAACCATTCGCTTTTTATGAAAACGCTTTTTCAGAAAAGTAAAAGAAAATTTCATGTTTTTTGCGAACATAGTTACATATTCTACCATACAACCCACCATTTTGTAAAGGCCTACACAAAAAAATCTCTGATAAGTTTACGAACTTATCAGAGATTTAATTATTAATCTCAGTCTATCTTAGTGTACTGAGTAGTTTGGCGCTTCATTTGTAATTTGAACATCGTGTGGGTGACTTTCAATCAAACCAGCTCCTGACATTTCAACAAATTGAGCTTTTTCATGAAGAGCTGAGATATCTTCAGCACCAACATAACCCATACCAGCACGAATACCACCAAGAATTTGGAAGACGATATCGGCTACAGCACCTTTATAAGCTACACGACCTTCAATTCCTTCTGGAACAAGTTTGTTAGCTTCGTTAACAGAACCTTGGAAGTAACGATCGCTTGAACCTTTCTTCATAGCTGCAATTGATCCCATACCACGGTAAGTTTTAAATTTACGACCTTGGTAGATTTCAGTTTCACCTGGTGCTTCATCTGTACCAGCGAACATAGAACCAAGCATTACAGCATTACCACCTGCTGCCAAAGCTTTAACAATATCACCTGAGTATTTAATACCACCATCGGCGATAATTGTTTTACCATATTCACGCGCAACAGCTGCTGCGTCATAAATAGCAGTAATTTGAGGAACACCGACACCTGCAACGACACGTGTTGTACAGATTGAACCAGGACCAATTCCGACTTTAACAACGTCAACACCTGCTTCGTAAAGAGCACGCGCACCTTCTGCAGTTGCTACGTTACCAGCAATCAATGTACGTTCTGGGAAGTGTTGACGAATTTCAGCAATTTTACGAAGAACACCAGCTGAGTGACCGTGAGCAGTATCGATAACAATGGCATCTGCACCTGCTTCAAAGAGGGCTTCAGCACGCTCGAATGTATCTGAAGTAACACCGACAGCACCTGCAACCAAAAGACGACCGAATTCATCTTTAGCGGCATTAGGGAATTCAATAACTTTTTCAATATCTTTGATAGTGATAAGACCTGACAAACGTCCAGCTTCATCAACCAAAGGCAATTTTTCAATACGGTGTTCGTGAAGAATGCGTTCTGCAGTTTCCAAATCAGTTCCAACAGGAGCTGTTACCAATTTTTCACTTGTCATGTGTGCTGAAATTGGAGCATGGTAATCTGAGATGAAACGCATATCACGGTTTGTGATAATCCCTACCAATTTACGATTTTCAAGGGTTTCAACAATCGGAACACCACTAATGCGGTAACGTTGCATCAACTCTTCTGCTTCAGAGACAGAATGTTTAGGTGTTAAGAAGAAAGGATCAATAATAACACCATTTTCTGAACGTTTTACTTTACGGATTTCTTCTGCTTGTTCTTGAATTGACATATTTTTGTGAACAACACCAAGACCACCCGCACGTGCAATAGCAATTGCCATTTTACTGTCAGTAACAGTATCCATAGCAGCTGTCACGATAGGAATGTTCAATGTCAAATTTTTTGCAAGTTTTGTTTGCATGTTAACTTCATTTGGAAGAACATGACTTTCAGCAGGAATGAGTAGTACGTCATCAAAAGTGTAACCTTTTTTCAAAAATTTAGTGTCCCAATTTGACATTAAATAACCCTCTTTTCTATATATTTGTAGGGGATTTTTAACCCTAGCTAATTTTTTATTGTTACTATAATAACACGCTAAATTCATTTGTCAACAAATTAAATTCAATTTTTTTCCAAAAATTCTTTCCTATATTAGACTGATTATTTTTGCAATTCTCATTTAAAACAAATGTTATTATTTACCAAAAAAAACTCTGAGGCTTTGCCCCAGAGTTCTGTTTATTTTAGAAGTAGTTGATTCCCATAGCTGCTTTAACTTCAGCAAGAGTTTGACCGGCAACTTCACGCGCAGCTTGGCTACCTTTTTCAAGCATACGGAATACTTCACCCATGTCTTTTGCATATTCTAAACGACGTTCACGAATTGGCGCCAACTCACGTTCAAGAATTTCAAGAAGGTAACGTTTTGTTTTCACATCACCAAGACCACCACGTTGGTAGTGTTCTTTCATAGCAGCGATATCAGCTTGATCTTCTTCGCGCCCAAAGACATCAAGGTAATGGAAGACCATATTTCCTTCGATTTGTCCCGGATCTTCAACACGAATGTGATTAGGATCTGTGTACATGCTCATTACTTTTTTACGAACAGTATCAGCATCATCAGATAAGTAGATACCATTACCAAGAGATTTAGACATTTTAGCATTACCATCTAACCCTGGCAAGCGACCAGCTGCTTCATTTTTAGGGAAGATACCTTCTGGTTCAACCAAAACATCTGTTTTATAAGTGTGATTGAAGCTACGTACGATTTCACGTGTTTGTTCAATCATTGGTTTTTGGTCATTTCCGACTGGCACATAATTAGCTTTAAAAGCAGTAATATCTGCGGCTTGTGAAATTGGGTAAACCAAGAACCCTGTTGGAATTGAGCTACCAAATCCTTTTTGAGCAATTTCTGTTTTAACAGTAGGGTTACGTTCTAGACGTGACAATGAAACAAGATTCATGTAGTACATTGTCAATTCAGCCAATTCAGGAATTTGACTTTGAATGAAAATTGTTGATTTAGCTGGATCAAGTCCTACTGATAAGTAGTCCAAAGCAACATTTCCAACTGATTCTCTGATAATTTCAGACTCTTTAGCGTGGTCTGTCAAAGCTTGTTGGTCTGCCAAAAAGACAAACATATCATACTTATCTTCATTTTGTAGAAGAACACGATTTTTTAGACTTCCAACATAGTGTCCTAGGTGCAATTTACCTGTTGGACGATCACCTGTTAAAATAATTGGTTTTGCCATATTATCACCTCAAAATTAATTTCAAAAGTAAAAAATAGCCCCACGTAGTTAAACTACGTGAGGGCGTTGTCAATACGCGGTACCACCTCAATTGATAGAACTAACCTACCATCTCTTACCACTATATAAAAATTTACACGGTTCATGTAAAGATTATTCTCTTTTACCATCAGCCCATTCATGTAAGCTTACTACTGATTCACAGCACCATCAGCTCTCTAAAAGTACGCGTTTACATTACTCTTCTGAATCTTCTTCATTTTATGAAATTCTAGGTTCTTTGTCAAGTTTGTACAGCATTTTAAGCTCTTTTATGTCCGAAGAATAATTATACATTTTGTGTTTTAATTAAATTAGAAAGATTAAAAACAGCATTTTCCAAACACTCCTTTTGCCCAAAAATCTTGACGTTAAGCTGCTTCTTTGCCATAATATAATCGTTTGTTTTGTTATAAAAAAGAGGATTAACTATGAAAAAAAGACTGATTGATTTTGCACTCGTAACTGCAGGAGCTTTTATTGCCGCTGTTGGCTTCAATTGCTTTTTCCTTGAAAATCATATTGCATCTGGTGGTGTGGTCGGCTTAGCGGTCAGCTTGAAAGCTTTATTTGGCTGGAATCCTGGTAACTTTGTTATGATTACCAACGTTCCTTTATTGTTAGCTTGTTGGCTTTTCCTTGGAAAAGAAACTTTCTTCAAAACCATTTATGGGTCATGGATTTATTCTATTTTTGTCAAATTGACAGAAAATCTACCAAATCTGACTCATAATCCGCTACTAGCTGCTCTGTTTGGAGCTATTATCTGTGGCTTTGGTTTAGGAGTTGTTTTCTGGGGGAATTCTTCAACTGGTGGTACTGGTATTATCACCCAAATTCTCCATAAATACACACCGCTTCCTTTAGCAGTAGCCATGACGATTGTCGATGGTTGTAGTGTAGCTATGGGATTTATCGCCTTTGATACTGACACAGTAATGTATTCGATTATTGCTTTACTCGTTATTGGATACGTGGTAAATAGCATGCAAATCGGTGTTACTTCATCTCGTAACTTGATGATTATTTCACCTAAAAATGACTTAATCAAAAACTATATCTCAACAGAAGCTGACCGTGGTGTCACTGAAATCCCTGTTACTGGTGGTTTTTCTGGCGACCATCAAACCATGTTAATGACAACCGTTTCTCGCCAAGAAGTCCCTCGTTTAGAAAAAAATATTCAAAAAATCGACGAAGCAGCCTTTATCGTTGTTATGCCCGCAACACAAGTTATGGGACGTGGTTTCAGCCTTAAAAAATACTACAAACTCAACGAAAAAGACGCCATTTTACCAATGTAACCCAAACGTAACTCAAAGCCCCACTTCTCTAATTGAAAATTGGGGCTTTTTCATGTACAATGAGCTTATAGATAAATAATATGAGGTGAAAAATTGCTTACAGTTTCTGATGTATCACTACGTTTCAGCGATAGAAAACTGTTTGATGAGGTTAACATCAACTTTACAGCTGGAAATACCTATGGTTTAATCGGTGCCAACGGTGCAGGAAAATCTACATTTTTAAAAATCTTGGCAGGAGATATTGAACCAACAACAGGTCATGTTTCCCTTGGTCCAGACGAACGTCTATCTGTTCTTCGTCAAAATCACTTTGACTACGAAGAAGAACGTGCGATTGATGTCGTTATCATGGGGAATGAACGCCTTTATAATATCATGAAAGAAAAAGACGCTATCTACATGAAACCTGACTTTTCAGATGAAGATGGTGTCCGTGCAGCAGAATTAGAAAGTGAATTCGCTGAGCTTGGCGGTTGGGAAGCTGAGAGTGAAGCTTCTCAATTGCTCCAAAACCTTAATATTCCAGAAGAACTTCACTACCAAAACATGAGCGAACTTGCTAATGGTGACAAGGTGAAAGTTCTCCTTGCCAAAGCCCTTTTTGGTAAACCAGATGTTCTTCTTCTTGACGAACCAACCAACGGTCTTGATATCCAATCAATTACTTGGTTAGAAGATTTCTTGATTGACTTTGAAAATACAGTCATCGTCGTATCCCATGACCGTCACTTCTTGAACAAAGTATGTACACACATGGCTGACCTTGATTTTGGTAAAATCAAACTTTACGTCGGTAACTATGACTTCTGGAAACAATCATCTGAACTTGCTGCTCGCCTGCAAGCTGACCGAAACGCTAAAGCAGAAGAAAAAATCAAAGAATTGCAAGAATTCGTTGCTCGCTTCTCTGCCAACGCTTCTAAATCAAAACAAGCCACTTCTCGTAAGAAAATGCTTGATAAAATCGAACTTGAAGAAATTGTTCCATCAAGTCGTAAATACCCATTCATCAACTTCAAAGCTGAGCGTGAACTTGGTAAGGACCTTCTAACAGTCGAAAACTTGTCTGTTAAAATCGATGGTGAGACTGTTCTCGATAATATCAGCTTTATCCTACGTCCAGGTGATAAAACAGCCTTCATCGGACAAAACGATATTCAAACAACAGCTCTTATTCGTGCATTGATGGATGATATCGAATACGAAGGAACTATCAAATGGGGTGTTACAACAAGTCGCTCTTACCTTCCAAAAGATAACTCACGTGATTTTGCTTCAGGTGAATCAATCCTTGAATGGCTTCGTCAATTTGCTTCTAAAGAAGAAGACGATAACACATTCCTTCGTGGATTCCTAGGTCGCATGCTCTTCTCTGGAGATGAAGTTAACAAATCAGTTAGCGTTCTTTCAGGGGGAGAAAAAGTGCGCGTGATGCTTTCTAAATTGATGCTTCTCAAATCAAACGTTCTTGTCCTTGATGACCCAACTAACCACTTAGACTTGGAATCAATCTCAAGCTTGAATGATGGCTTGAAAGACTTCAAAGAATCTATCATCTTTGCGAGTCACGACCACGAGTTCATCCAAACACTTGCCAACCACATCGTTGTCATTTCTAAAAATGGGGTGATTGACCGTATCGATGAAACTTACGATGAATTCCTTGAAAATGAAGAAGTTCAAGCAAAAGTTAAAGAGCTTTGGAAAGACTAATCATCTTGTCGTAGTCTAAAACGACATTACCATATTTTACATTATAGAAAAGAAACAGGTTGGGATTATTATCTCAACCTGTCTTACTAACATTATGAAACTAAAATCTTTTAAACTAACAAATAACACCATTTACTACCTAACAGCATTCTTCTTGCCTTTCGTGATTTTATTTCTAGCCCTTTTAGCTGAAAATATTTCCTTTAATGGTGAGACAACTATTTTAGCTAGTGATGGCTTTCACCAATACGTTATTTTCGCTGAAAATTTACGAAATATTTTACACGGTTCAGATAGTCTATTTTATACCTTTACCAGTGGGTTGGGATTAAATTTTTATGCTTTAATCAGCTATTATCTTGGTAGTTTCTTCTCACCTTTTGTCTACTTCTTTAGCTTAAAAAGCATGCCCGATGCCATTTATCTCTTTACATTGTTAAAAGTTGCTTGCATGGGATTAACTAGCTTTTATAGCCTACGCCAACTGTATCCAAAGGTATTAAAACCATTTACCGTTATCCTCTCAAGCTCATATGCGCTGATGAGCTTTGCTATTAGCCAGATTGAGATTAATATGTGGCTGGATGTCTTCATCCTTTTGCCGCTCATTATTCTAGGACTTAACCGATTACTAAATCAGAAAAAATTCATCTTATACTACCTTACTTTAACCATTCTCTTTATTCAAAATTACTACTTTGGTTATATGGTTGCTATTTTCCTTGTGCTTTATTTTCTTGTTCAAATCAGTAAGGAAAACCACTGGAAAATAAGGGGACGTCAATTTGTAGACTTTACACTAGTGTCAATCTTAGCTGGGTTATCTAGCTGTGTCATGCTGCTACCTACTTACTTGGACCTGTCAACGCATGGCGAAAAATTCTCTACCTTTACAGAATGGTTTACAGAAAATTCGTGGTTCCTAGACTTGTTTGCCAAAAACTTTGTTGGTGCTTATGACACAACAAAATTTGGCTCAATCCCTATGATTTACGTAGGTATTTTCCCTTTAATCTTAGCTATTATCTTCTTTACCATCAAGTCAATCAAATGGCAAACACGTTTAGCTTACGGTATTGTTTTACTACTCATTATTGCTAGTTTTTACCTTGAACCATTAGATTTAATGTGGCAAGGAATGCACTCACCAAATATGTTTCTGCACCGTTATTCTTGGGCATTTTCACTAATGGTGATTCTTTTGGCCGCAGAAACGTTGTCACATCTCAAAGAATTAACTGTTAAGCATTACCTTATTGGTATTGTTCCACTAGGGCTTGGCTTTTTAACTACGGTACTGCTCAAAAATCATTATCAATTTTTAGAAGCACCACAAATCATTATCACCTTTTCTTTCTTAGCTGCTTACACTATTATATTAATTAGCTACGCTAAGCAGTATTTAACATTTAATTTATTCATTAGCTTTACACTTCTCTTTACAGTATTTGAAACTTCACTTAACACCTATTATCAAATTACAGCCCTAAATAGCGAATGGGTCTTTCCTTCTCGTCAAAGTTATGAGCTTAATTTGACAGATACTGAAAAACTCATTCAAAAAAGTCAAAAACTAAACACGACATTTTATCGTACCGAGGAGCTCCTTCCTCAAACAGGTAATGACAGCATGAAATACAATTATCATGGTATTTCTCAGTTCTCATCTATTCGAAACACGACATCCAGCAGCACACTAGATCGACTTGGTTTTAAGTCAACTGGAACGAATCTAAACCTTCGTTATCAAAATAATACCTTGCTGATGGATAGTTTATTTGCTGTCAAATACAATCTTTCAGAAACTGATGTCAACAAATTTGGATTCCGTTACCTTGATAACTCTGGTAATACATCACTATATGAAAATCAATACGCTAGCCAATTAGCAATTCTAACCAATGGTCTTTACAAAGATATTGACTTCAGTGTCAACACGCTTGACAACCAAACTAACTGGATGAACAATCTCACTGGCTTATCTGAAAAATACTTCACGCGTGTGGCTTCCCAATTATCAGGAGGAGCTAATCTTCTAAATGGTCGTGTAACCACTAGTAATGACGGACAATTAAATTCGCATGCTGATTATAACCTTACTGTCGCTCCTAATACGCAACTTTATATCAGCGTTCCAAATATCACCTTCTCTAATGAAAATAGCCAGAAGGTCCAAATTACTGTCAATGGTAAAATGGCAGAATATACAACTGATAATGCCTACACTTTCTTTGATCTTGGATATTTTGAAGATAGTCAAACTTTGCATGTTACTCTTTCATTCCCTGAAAATAACCAAGTATCCTTTAACCAACCAAACTTTTATGCCTTAGATACGACAAGCTATCAAAAGGCTATGGAAATCATTAATCGCCAAAAGGTTAAAGTTACTACCAATAAAAACACTGTAACAGCTACCTACAAAGCCGACAAGGCTTCATCACTCTTATTTACTATTCCATACGATAAAGGTTGGACAGCTACTCAAAATGGCCAAAAAATCACTTTATCAAAAGCTCAAGACGGCTTTATGAAAGTTGACGTCAAGTCTGGAAAAGGCAAAGTCGTTCTGACTTATCTGCCTACAGGCTTTAAAGAAGGAACAATGTTATCATCAGTTGGACTCCTCCTATTTATCTGTTACAATATCGCCAGAAAACGAAAAAAATAAAAAGTATCCAAGGGATACTTTTTTTGTTCACTTAATTATCTAGAAAGCAATAAATAAACACCAAAAGAGCTAGAACAATTGTTCTAGCTCTTTTTAAGCAATAAAAAATCCTAAGTAAAACTTAGGAAGGTGTCTTATCACTCCGGCAGTAGGACTCGAACCTACGACATCATGATTAACAGTCATGCGCTACTACCAACTGAGCTATGCCGGATAAACAAAAAAACTGCTAAGCAGTAGTTTTATAGTCCGTACGGGATTCGAACCCGTGTTACCGCCGTGAAAAGGCGGTGTCTTAACCCCTTGACCAACGGACCAGAAGTTTTAGGATTTCCCCTCAACACTCTTATTATTATACCAGATATTTTTTCTTTGTCTATAGTTTTTTTCAATTTTTTTTACTTTTTTTGAAGTTTTTTTGCACTAAAATATCGCCAAAAAATTCAAACAATTTTAACGTGCTAAAAAGCCTTTAATATCAAGCATTTACAGGTGAACTTTCGGTAAAGAAGAAAATTGTTTACTAGTAAAAAAGCAATTTTTTCTTTTACTTATTCTTTACTTTTTAAAAACCAAGCAGGCCAGTGTAAAGTTCGATTTTTAGTTGACAGAAAAGCTGTTATTTTGATAGAATGATTAAGTTGATATGGTCTCATAGCTCAGCTGGATAGAGCATTCGCCTTCTAAGCGAACGGTCGCAGGTTCGAATCCTGCTGGGATCAAATCTTAAGCCGGCTTTAGCCGGTTTTTTTATTTTCTCCACTAGTAGTGTTTCACATGAAACTAGAAAAAGCAGTTCAAATTGAACTGCTTTTTACTTATGATAAGGACTTCCTTGTTGTATCATGAAAGCTCGATAAATTTGCTCAGATAAAACTAGGCGCATTAACTGATGAGGTAAAGTTAGTAAACCAAAACTCATTTTGAGATTTGCACGTTTTTTTACCTTGTCAGCTAGACCTAGGCTACCTCCAATGACAAATACAATGTCTGAATAACCTCTCAAAGTTGCATCGGCGATAATCTTACTAAATTCTTCTGATGGGAATTGTTTACCTTCAATAGCTAAAACAATGACGTAATCGCGCTCAGAGATTTTAGCTAAAATACGGTCACCCTCTTTTTCCATGATTTGGTGATTTTGCGCCTCACTCGCATTATCTGGTGTTTTTTCATCGGGCAACTCAACAATTTCAAATTTGGCAAAGCGACTCATGCGTTTACCATACTCCGCAATACCATCTTTTAAGTATTTTTCTTTTAATTTTCCAACAGCAATAATTTTTACTTTCATGCCTTCTATTTTACCACATATTCACAAGCTTTTCACACATTATCCACATGTTAACAATCTGTAATTAGGCTCAATATCGCTATATTTTAGGGATTTTTGAACAAATTTAAAAAGTTTTCCACAACCTGTGGATTACTTTATTTTTTTTATCTTTTAAGGTATAATTAAGTCGTTTTTTATATGCTATCTGTGAATAAAAAAAGGGAGGAAGAGACGTGAAAAAAATAAAATTTCGAAAAGTCAATTACAAAAAAATCCTTAAACCACTATCCGTTATTTTAGTTGGTTTCATCGGAGGAGTTGCTGGGGCCTTACTCATGTTGAATATGGCTGGCATCTCTATTAATAATGTTAGTGGTTCAAGTACAAAAACCACAACAAGTAAAGTAAGTTACTCAAATACTAATGATACGACGAAAGCTGTCGAAAAAGTGGGAGAAGCAGTCGTATCAGTCATCAATTATCAATCAAATAGCTCTTCAAATGATTTGTATATGCAAATGTTTGGTGGCAATTTAGATAATAACACTAATAATAATAGCTCAGATAGTGATTTAAGCATCGCTAGTGAAGGTTCTGGGGTTATTTACAAAAAAGATGGCAATTCTGCTTACGTCGTTACTAATAATCACGTTGTCGATGGTGCTAGTCAAATCGAAATCATGCTTTCTGACGGTACAAAAGTAGTCGGTGAATTAGTCGGTGCCGATACATACTCAGATATCGCCGTTGTCAAAATTGCTTCTGATAAAGTCACAACGGTAGCTGAATTTGCTGATTCAGATAAAATTACTGTTGGTGAAACAGCCATTGCTATTGGTAGCCCTCTAGGTACTGATTACGCTAACTCAGTAACCCAAGGAATTGTCTCAAGTCTAAGCCGTACAGTTACAATGACTAACGACGATGGCGAAACAATTTCAACTAATGCTATCCAAACTGATGCCGCTATTAACCCAGGTAACTCTGGTGGTGCTTTGATTAACATTGAAGGACAAGTGATTGGTATTAATTCAAGTAAAATTTCTTCTACCTCAGATTCTGGATCAGGTAATTCTGTAGAAGGTATGGGATTTGCTATTCCAGCTAATGATGTGGTTAAAATTATTAATCAATTAGAAGCAAACGGAAAAGTTATCCGTCCAGCACTTGGTATCACAATGGCTAACCTAAGCGATTTGTCAACAACAACAATCAGTCGCCTAAATATTCCAACTAGCGTCACAGCTGGTATCGTCGTTGCTTCAGTTCAATCAGGTATGCCTGCTGAAGGAGCACTTAAAAAATACGATGTAATAACAGCTATCGATGATAAAGATGTTTCTTCTATCACAGATCTTCAAAGTGTCCTTTACGGTCATTCAACTGGAGATTCTATTAAGGTAACCTTCTATCGTGGTACTGACAAGAAAACAGAAACTATTAAACTAACGAAAACAACACAAGACCTCTCTTCATCAAATCAATAATTTAACTAAAAACTAATGAGGCTGAGCTTCTCAGCTTCATTTTTTAAAGGAAAAAACTATGATTGAAACACTTAATCTCATACCTATTGACGATATTGCTCCAAATCCTTACCAACCTCGCTTGAAATTTAAGCAAGAAGAATTAGAAGAACTTTCTCGCTCAATAAAAGCAAACGGCCTCATACAGCCGATAATCGTCCGTAAATCAGATATTTTTGGTTACGAGCTCATTGCAGGAGAAAGACGTCTTAAAGCATCAAAAATGGCTGGTTTAAGCGAAATTCCTGCAATTATAAAAGATATTACTAATAAAGAAAGCATGCAGCTTGCCATTGTCGAAAATTTGCAGCGCTCTGATCTCAATCCTATTGAAGAAGCCAAGGCTTATCAGCAATTACTCGATAAAAACCAAATGACTCACGAAGAGTTGGCACAATTTATGGGAAAATCACGACCATATATCACTAATTGCTTGCGCTTATTGAATTTACCGACGATTATTTCTCATGCCGTCGAAAAAGGTGAACTTTCTCAAGGACACGCGCGTGTGCTGCTGACACTTAAGGACGAAAAAGATCAGGAGAAGTGGTACCAAAAAATTCTGAGCGAGGATATGAGCGTTCGCAAACTCGAACAAGCTGTAAAATCTACTAAAAAGAAAAAAACATCTTCTAAAGTAAGCAAAAAAGATATTTTTATCCGTCATCAAGAAGAAGAATTATCAAAATTATTAGGTCTCCCTGTCACCTTATCACTTTCTAAAAGTGGCTTTAAAGGAGACTTACAATTACATTTTCAATCAGAAGAAGACTTAAACAGAATTATCAACAGGCTAAAATAGCTTGTGAATTTCTCATTTTCAATTTCATAGTTTTCCACAAGAAAAAGCGGCCAAAATCACTGATTTTAGGCCTTTTTCTGTGTTTTCCACACCCTGTGGAAAACTACTATAAACAGTGTGGATTTTTTATTTTCACAGTTGTGGAAAACTTTGAGATTTTATGTTAAAATAATTTATGAATTATCCACAAAAAGGAATAGACTATGACTGAAAATGAACAAATTTTTTGGAATAGGGTCCTTGAACTGGCAAAAAGTCAACTAAAACAAGCAACTTATGAATTTTTTGTTTTAGATGCTCGATTAATTCAAATTGAGCAAAATACGGCGACGATTTACCTAGATCCTATGAAAGAACTCTTTTGGGATAAAAATTTAAAACCAATCATTTTAACGGCTGGTTTTGAGGTTTATAATGCTGAAATTGTCGTGAACTATGTCTTCGAAGAAGATTTAGCTAAGCAAGCAGTAGAAGAAGCAACTTCCCAAGTTCTCCAAACACCACAAAAAAACCACCTGCCCCAGGTTGATTCAGATTTAAATACAAAGTATACTTTTGACAACTTTGTCCAAGGTGATGAAAACCGTTGGGCCTTTTCTGCGTCTTATGCCGTTGCGGACGCTCCAGGGACTACTTACAACCCTTTATTTATCTGGGGTGGACCTGGACTCGGAAAAACTCACTTGCTAAATGCCATTGGTAATGCGGTATTGCAAAATAACCCCAAAGCGCGTGTAAAATACATCACAGCTGAAAATTTCATCAATGAATTTGTTATCCATATTCGATTGGATACTATGGAAGAATTGAAAGAAAAATTCCGTAATCTTGATGTTTTGCTGATTGATGATATTCAATCGCTCGCCAAAAAAACATTATCTGGTACGCAAGAAGAGTTTTTCAACACTTTCAACGCTCTTTACGATAACAACAAACAAATCGTACTGACCAGTGACCGCACACCAGATCATCTCGACAATCTGGAACAACGTTTGGTCACGCGCTTCAAATGGGGCTTGACAATCAATATCACGCCGCCTGATTTTGAAACACGCGTGGCAATTTTGACCAATAAAACTCAAGAATATGATTTTGTGTTCCCGCAGGATACCATTGAATATCTTGCTGGTCAATTTGATTCTAACGTCCGTGACCTAGAAGGCGCTTTAAAAGATATTAGCCTTGTGGCAAGTATTAAAAAAGTCCAAACCATCACCGTCGACATTGCTGCTGAAGCCATTCGAGCTCGTAAGCAAGATGGTCCGAAAATGACGGTTATCCCAATAGAAGAAATTCAAAGTCAAGTTGGGAAATTCTACGGAGTCACTGTCAAAGAAATCAAAGCTACTAAACGTACGCAAGATATTGTTTTGGCACGTCAGGTAGCCATGTATTTGGCGCGTGAGATGACTGATAACTCTCTTCCAAAAATCGGAAAAGAATTTGGTGGCCGTGACCACTCTACCGTTCTTCATGCCTATAATAAAATCAAAAATATGCTGGCTCAAGACGATAGTTTGCGAATCGAAATTGAAACCATCAAAAACAAGATCAAATAAGCATTGTGGATAAATAGCAAAAAAATCTGCGATTTATCCACAGGTTGTTAACAACTCTTATTCCGCGATTTTTATAGCATTTTTGGAGTTATCAACAGTATAAACAAGACCTACTACTACTACTAACTTAATACTTATAAATTAAAGGAGTTATCTTCATGATAAAATTCTCAATTAATAAATCCTTCTTTCTTCAAGCATTGAATGCTACCAAGAGAGCAATCTCTTCGAAGAATGCAATTCCTGTATTATCTACTATCAAAATTGAAGTTCAAAATAGTAACATCACCTTAACAGGTTCAAATGGACAAATTTCAATTGAAAATACTATTCCAACCTCTAATGAAAATGCAGGTCTCTTGATTACATCACCAGGTGCAGTTCTATTAGAAGCAAACTTCTTTATTAACATTGTTTCAAGTCTTCCAGATGTTACTTTAGATTTCGAAGAAATTGAACATCACCAAATCGTTTTGACAAGTGGTAAATCAGAAATCACTCTTAAAGGGAAAGATGTTGACCTTTACCCACGTCTTCAAGAAATGGCTACTGAAAATCCTCTTGTTATTGAAACAAAATTATTGAAGTCAATCATTACAGAAACAGCTTTTGCAGCTAGCCTTCAAGAAAGTCGTCCAATTTTAACAGGTGTTCACATGGTGCTTAGCGACCACAAAGATTTCAAAGCGGTTGCTACTGACTCACACCGCATGAGCCAACGCAAATTAACTTTGGACAATACTTCAAACGACTTTAACGTTGTTATTCCAAGTAAATCTCTTCGTGAATTTGCAGCAGTTTTCACAGATGATATTGAAACAGTAGAAGTTTTCTTCTCAGACAGCCAAATGCTTTTCAGAAGTGACTACATCAGCTTCTATACACGCCTTTTAGAAGGAAATTACCCTGATACAGACCGTTTGTTGACAAATTCATTTGAAACAGAAGTTACCTTCAATACAGGTGCTCTTCGTTCAGCTATGGAACGTGCTCACTTGATTTCAAATGCCACACAAAATGGTACTGTTAAACTTGAAATTACAAATAACAGCGTTTCAGCTCACGTTAACTCTCCTGAAGTTGGTAAAGTTAACGAAGAATTGGATATTATTGACCAATCAGGTAGTGATTTGACAATCAGCTTTAACCCAACTTACTTGATTGAAGCTCTTAAAGCCTTGAAGAGTGAAACAGTTGTGATTCGCTTTATCTCACCAGTTCGTCCATTTACGTTGATGCCAGGTGATGATGCTGAAAACTTTATCCAATTAATCACACCGGTTCGTACAAACTAAAATTCTTTAAGGAAACTTTAAGGATGAATTCGTATACTATAATCATCCTAAAACTTTTCTTTTTCATAATCTCCAGCAAGGGCACTGTCTATACAGTGCTCTTGCTTTTTATGTTATAATATTTCTTGATATGACACTTTATATTATTGCTAATCCTCATTCAGGAAATCGTAGTGCCAAAGAAGTTATTACAAGGTTGAAAAATGAATTGAATCAAGAGATGGCTGTTTTTCTGACGCGGTATCCAGATGACGAAGAAAATCAAGTCAATGATGTTTTAGAGACCTTTCAACCTGAGAAAGATAGATTATTGATTCTTGGTGGTGATGGTACCTTATCCAAAGTTTTATATTACCTGCCAGCTGATATTCCCTTTGCGTATTATCCAATGGGGTCAGGAAATGATTTTGCGCGTGCTCTTGGATTGAAAAAAGAATTAACACACCTTATTGAATCGACTAAACAAGCTCCAAAAGAAATTACGGTTTATACTTACCAAAATGGCTTGGTTTTAAACAGTTTAGATTTGGGGTTTGCTTCTTGGGTTATTAATCATGTTGAACAGTCTCAGCTAAAAGCTAAACTGAACAAATATCATTTAGGAAAATTGACTTACATCCTAACAGCGATTCAATGCTTGATTAAGAAACCAGCTTTTGCTTCACTTTGTCTAGAGACAGAAGCAGGAGAAGTCCTTGAACTTAGAAATCAGTTCTTCTTTTCGCTGGCTAATAATACTTACTTTGGTGGTGGTGTTATGATTTGGCCCCATGCCACAGCTTATTTGGAACAGCTAGACTGCGTGTATGCCAAAGGTGAAACCTTGTGGGAACGTGTGCTTGTTTTATTAAGTTTAGTTCTTAAAGTGCATGAGCATTCCCCCTATTTGCAGCATCATCCCTACAAAAGTGTGACCATTAAAAATCCTGAAAAAAGTTTAATTGAGATTGATGGTGAAATTGTGTCGCTTGATGAAGTCACACTAATGCCGCAAAAACGTTATATTTATTTGTAAAGGAGAAATCATGTACGAAATCGGAAGTCTTGTTGAGATGAAGAAACCTCATGCGTGTACTGTTAAAGCAACTGGCAAAAAAGCCAACGAATGGGAAGTCGTTCGCATTGGAGCAGATATTAAAATTCGTTGCACCAATTGTGATCATATTGTCATGATGAGCCGTCATGATTTTGAACGCAAGTTGAAGAAAGTATTATAATATTTAAAATCATTAAGTCTGCGCATATAGCGGGCTTTTTTAAGTGATTTTATGCTATAATAGTTGTGATTGAATAAATTTAACGGAGACTAATAAAATATGGCTTTAACAGCAGGTATTGTTGGTTTACCAAACGTCGGAAAATCAACTCTTTTTAATGCGATTACTAAAGCAGGTGCGGAAGCTGCTAACTATCCTTTCGCGACAATCGATCCTAACGTTGGTATGGTAGAAGTTCCTGATGAACGCCTACAAAAATTGACTGAGCTTATCACCCCTAAAAAAACAGTTCCAACAACATTTGAATTTACTGATATTGCAGGTATCGTAAAAGGGGCTTCTCGTGGTGAAGGTCTTGGTAACAAATTCCTTGCTAACATCCGTGAAGTTGATGCGATTGTTCACGTTGTTCGTGCTTTTGATGACGAAAATGTTATGCGTGAACAAGGGCGTGAAGATGCCTTTGTTGACCCACTTGCTGACATCGATACTATTAACTTGGAATTGATTCTTGCTGACTTGGAATCTGTTAACAAACGTTATGCGCGTGTCGAAAAAGTAGCACGTACACAAAAAGACAAAGATTCTGTTGCAGAATTTAACGTTCTTCAAAAAATCAAACCAGTACTTGAAGATGGTAAATCAGCTCGTACAATTGAATTTACAGAAGATGAACAAAAAATTGTTAAACAATTGTTCCTTTTGACAACAAAACCAGTTCTTTACGTAGCAAACGTCGATGAAGATAAAGTTGCTAATCCAGATGATATCGAATATGTGAAACAAATTCGTGAATTTGCAGCAACTGAAAATGCTGAAGTTGTTGTTATCTCAGCACGTGCAGAAGAAGAAATCTCTGAACTTGACGATGAAGATAAAGAATTCTTCCTTGAAGATCTTGGTTTGAAAGAATCTGGTGTCGACCGTTTGACTCGTGCTGCTTACCACTTGCTTGGTCTTGGAACTTATTTCACTGCAGGTGAAAAAGAAGTTCGTGCATGGACATTTAAACGTGGTATCAAAGCACCTCAAGCAGCTGGTATCATTCACTCTGACTTCGAACGTGGATTCATCCGTGCAATTACAATGTCTTATGATGATTTAATCAAATACGGTTCAGAAAAAGCTGTCAAAGAAGCAGGTCGTCTTCGTGAAGAAGGGAAAGATTATGTGGTTCAAGATGGTGACATCATGGAATTCCGCTTTAACGTCTAAGCTAATTAATAATTGAAAATCAATGAGGTTGGAAAAATTTTTTCCAGCCCTTTTGACATTTGAAAGGAAAAATAATGGTAAAAATGATTGTTGGTCTGGGAAATCCAGGCAGTAAATATCACGAAACACGCCACAATATCGGATTTATGGCAATTGATCGTCTAGCTAAAGATTTGAATGTGACTTTTTCGGAAGACAAAAACTTCAAAGCAGAAGTTGGCTCTGCCTTTATCAATGGTGAAAAAGTGTACTTGGTCAAACCAACTACATTTATGAATAATTCAGGAATTGCGGTACATGCTTTGCTGACTTATTATAATATTGCCATTGAAGATTTTATGGTGATTTATGATGACCTAGATATGGAAGTCGGGCGTATTCGTCTTCGTCAAAAAGGATCAGCTGGTGGTCATAATGGTATCAAGTCAATTATTGCACACACAGGGACACAAGCGTTTGACCGTATTAAAGTTGGGATTGGACGTCCTAAACAAGGTCGTTCAGTTGTTGACCATGTGCTTGGAAAATTTGACAAGGATGACTACATCACAGTCACTAACACACTAGAAAAAGTTAATGATGCTGTTCAATTTTATTTACAGGAAGCTGATTTTGTAAAAACAATGCAAAAATTTAATGGGTAAATCTATGAATATTATCGATTTATTTAGCCAAAATAAGCTAATCCAAAGTTGGCATGCAGGCGTGTCTAATCTTGGTAGACAGCTTATTATGGGCTTGTCAGGAGCAAGTAGAGCTCTTGCTATAGCTTCAGCTTATCAAGCTAATGAAGAAAAAGTAGTGATTATCACCTCAACTCAAAATGAAGTTGAAAAATTGGCTAGTGATTTATCTAGTTTGATTGGTGAGGATAAGGTTTATACGTTTTTTGCGGATGATGTTGCTGCTGCAGAATTCATTTTTGCTTCGATGGATAAAGCTCATTCTCGCTTAGAAGCTTTGAATTTTTTACAAGATAAAAAACAATCAGGTATCTTGATTACGAGTCTAGTTGGTGCTCGTGTTTTGTTGCCAAATCCTAAAACTTACTCAGAAAGTCAATTGAATTTTCTTGTCGGAGAGGATTACAACCTTGACAAGGTTGTAAAGGTCTTGTCAAACGTTGGTTACCAAAAAGTTTCTCAGGTTTTGAATCCTGGCGAGTTTAGCCGACGTGGTGATATTGTCGATATCTATGAGATTACAGCAGATTATCCGTACCGCTTGGAATTCTTTGGTGATGAAGTTGATGGTATTCGTCAATTTGATGCACAGACTCAAAAATCTCTTAGTAATGTTGAACAAGTAACGATTTATCCAGCAGATGAGTTGATTTTGTCAGAAGATGACTTTGCTAGAGCTAGTCAAGCTTTTGAGAGGTATCTTGAAACTGCAAAGGATGACCAACAAGCTTATTTGAGTGAACTTTACGCAGCTACACAAGAGCAGTATAGACATCAAGATATTAGACGTTTTTTGTCTCTCTTTTATGCTAAAGAGTGGACACTTCTCGATTATATTCCAAAAGGGACACCAGTCTTCTTTGATGATTTTCAAAAGTTGGTTGACCGCAATGCTAAGTTTGATTTAGAGGTTGCTAATCTATTGACAGAAGATTTACAGCGTGGTAAAGCTGTGTCAAGTTTGGTTTACTTTGCTGATATTTATAAGGAATTACGTCAATACCAACCAGCAACCTTCTTTTCAAACTTCCATAAAGGATTGGGAAATCTGAAATTTGATAAATTACACAATTTCACCCAATACCCGATGCAAGAATTCTTTAATCAATTTCCACTTTTGATTGATGAGATTAATCGTTATCAAAAATCAAAAGCCACTATTTTAGTTCAATCAGATACGCAGCATGGTTTAGAACGTCTGCAAGAGAACCTGCAAGAATATGGTTTGGATTTGCCGATAGTTGGTGCAAATGATTTACAAGAACATCAAGCTCAATTAGTAGTTGGCAATTTATCAAATGGTTTTTACTTTGCTGACGATAAAATTGTTTTAATCACTGAGCACGAAATTTATCATAAAAAAGTCAAACGTCGTATTCGTCGTTCAAATATCAGCAATGCAGAACGTTTGAAAGATTACAATGAGCTTTCTAAGGGTGATTATGTGGTTCACCATGTTCACGGAATTGGTCAATTTTTAGGGATTGAAACTATTGAAATTCATGGGGTACACCGTGACTATTTGACCATTCAATACCAAGGTTCTTCAACGATCTCTCTTCCTGTAGAACAAATTGAAAGTCTATCAAAATATGTTTCTGCAGATGGTAAAGAACCAAAAATCAATAAATTAAACGATGGACGTTTCCAAAAAACGAAACAAAAAGTTTCTAAACAAGTTGAAGATATTGCTGATGATTTGTTGAAACTATATGCGGAACGCAGTCAATTGAAAGGTTTTGCCTTCTCACCAGATGATGATTTACAAAAAGAGTTTGATGACGACTTTGCTTACGTAGAGACAGAAGACCAACTTCGTTCCATTAAAGAAATCAAACACGATATGGAAGAAGAAAAACCAATGGACCGACTTTTGGTTGGTGATGTTGGTTTTGGTAAAACAGAGGTTGCCATGCGTGCCGCCTTTAAGGCTGTTAAAGACCACAAACAAGTAGCCGTTCTGGTGCCGACTACTGTGCTTGCTCAGCAACACTTTACAAATTTCTCAGAGCGTTTTGAGAATTATCCTGTAGCGGTTGATGTACTTAGTCGTTTCCAAAGTAAAAAAGAGCAGACAGCCACTTTGGAAAAATTGAAAAAAGGTCAAGTTGATATTATTATCGGAACTCACCGATTGTTATCAAAAGATGTAGAGTTTGCAGATTTGGGCTTGATTATTATCGATGAAGAGCAACGTTTTGGCGTTAAACACAAGGAAAAATTAAAAGAGCTTAAGACTAAAGTTGATGTTTTAACCTTAACAGCAACTCCAATTCCTCGTACACTTCACATGTCTATGCTTGGTATCCGTGATTTATCTGTGATTGAAACACCACCGACAAATCGTTACCCTGTTCAGACTTATGTCTTGGAAACTAATCCTGGATTGATTCGCGAAGCCATTATTCGTGAAATTGATCGTGGTGGTCAAGTTTTCTACGTTTACAATCGCGTTGACACGATTGATCAAAAGGTTTCTGAGTTACAAGAATTGGTGCCTGAAGCAAGTATTGGATTTGTTCATGGTCAAATGAGTGAAATTCAGCTTGAAAACACCTTGATGGACTTTATTGAAGGTGTTTACGATGTTCTCGTTGCCACAACGATTATTGAGACAGGTGTTGATATTTCTAACGTCAATACCTTGTTCATTGAAAATGCTGACCACATGGGCTTGTCAACCTTGTATCAACTTCGTGGTCGTGTTGGTCGTTCTAATCGTATTGCCTATGCTTATCTCATGTATCGCCCAGATAAGATTTTGACCGAAGTCTCTGAAAAACGCTTAGATGCCATCAAAGGATTTACAGAGCTTGGTTCTGGATTTAAAATTGCCATGCGTGACTTATCTATTCGTGGTGCAGGAAATATTTTGGGTGCTTCACAGAGCGGTTTTATTGATTCTGTCGGTTTTGAGATGTATTCTCAATTATTAGAAGAAGCGATTGCTAAGAAACAAGGTAAATCTCAGGCACGTCGTAAGAGTAATGCTGAGATTAATCTACAAATTGATGCTTATCTACCAAGTGAGTACATTGATGACGAGCGTCAAAAAATTGAGATTTACAAACGTATTCGTGAAATTGAGAGTCTTAAAGATTACCAAAGTTTACAAGATGAATTGATTGACCGTTTTGGAGAATACCCAGATCAGGTCGCTTATCTTCTTGAAATTGGTTTGGTGAAATCATACATGGACAATGCTTTTACAGAACTTGTTGAACGTAAAGATAATAATCTTTTGGTGCGTTTTGAAAAAGCTTCGCTACAACATTATTTGACTCAAGATTATTTTGAGGCTCTTTCTAAGACAGATTTGAAAGCTCGAATCGGTGAAAACCAAGGTAGAATTGAAATTACCTTTAATGTTAGAGGTAAAAAGGACTATGAAATTTTAGAAGAACTCCAAAAATTTGGTAGCATGCTAGCTGAGATTAAAGCCAGAAAAGCTAAAGAAGACTAAATGTCAAAGCCTTTTGACAGTAGAAAGCTAGTTTAGCAAAGAGATTTTATGGTAAACTTTTTGGTAAAATTTAGACTGGTATTGTCAAGGAGGTCAAAATGGAACTTGAACGCAGATTAGCTGAATTGAGAAAAGAAAAAAATGTCTCTCAAGAAGAGCTAGCAGAAAAACTTTATGTTTCACGTCAAACAATTTCTAATTGGGAGAGAGGCAAGACTTACCCAGATATCAATTCACTTTTGTTGATGGCTAATTATTTTGATGTTTCCTTAGATCATCTAATTAAAGGAGATGTTGATATTATGAAACATCAGGTAGACCAGTCGCAATTTAAGAAATGGCTTATCCTTGGAGGAATTTCTTGGTTTATTTTTTCAGTTGTGTTTGGAACACGTTATTTATTTGATAAAGGGCAAGTAGTTGCCATTTTGACTTTATTAGTAATGCCAGTTGCTTATTCTCTTTTTCAAATATTATATATTGTAAAAAATCGCGAACTTCAGACTTATGCAGATATTCTCAATTTTTTTAATCCAGAGAAAAAGGTTAAGATAAACTTTTTTAGAGAGGTGTGTTTTGTTTTTAGTTTGTTAACTGTCACTTGGCTTATTTTCTTTGTTGGAGTTGTCGTTTCTACCCTAGTTTTTTATTAAAACACCGTCTATCTAACTTTAGTAGAACTAAGAGAGCGTAAGCTCTCTTTTTATTACATTATCTTAACAAACAGCTTGAAAACATCTATTTTCTGAAAAAAAGTGATAAAATAGAAAAGATTGCGAGGTAGAATATTATGAGATT
Organism: Streptococcus sp. TATVAM-FAB8; assembly: GCF_046592795.1. Lineage (NCBI taxonomy): Bacteria > Bacillati > Bacillota > Bacilli > Lactobacillales > Streptococcaceae > Streptococcus > Streptococcus sp. TATVAM-FAB8. Next base: position 6,217 of record NZ_JAWVPQ010000002.1, on the reverse strand, counting down.
AGATAAATATTTAAAAGTATCCCGTATTATAAAACGCCGTCCAGTTGCTAAAGAAGTAGCTGATAAAGGGCGTATTAAAGTAAATGGTATCTTAGCTAAATCATCAACTGATTTAAAAATTAACGACGAAGTTGAAATTCGTTTTGGAAATAAATTACTGACAGTGCGCGTTTTGGAAATGAAAGATAGCACCAAAAAAGAAGACGCCACTAAGATGTATGAAATTATTAATGAAACAAGGATAGAAGCGGATGGAGAAGCCTAATATCGTTCAATTGAACAATCAATACATCAATGATGAAAACACCAAAAAACGTTACATGGAAGAAGAAAATCGTAAACGTAATCGTTTTATGGGATGGATTTTGATTGTTGTTATGTTGTTGTTTATTTTGCCAACTTACAACCTAGTTAAAAGTTACCAAACATTACAAGAGCGTAAAGATAAAGTTGTGTCACTTCAGAAAACTTACGACAATCTTGTTGTAGAAACAGACGCTGAAAAAGTTTTGGCAAATCGCTTAAAAGACGAGAACTATGTTGAAAAGTATGCTCGTGCAAAATATTATTTATCACGTTCAGGCGAAACGGTTTACCCATTGCCAAATCTATTACCAAAATAATATGGAAAATTTAATCGAAACTATTGAAAAATTTTTAGCTTATTCTGATGAAAAGCTAGAAGAATTGGCTGAAGAAAATCAAAAATTACGAGAAGAAAATCATCAATCAACTAAAAAAGAATGAAAGGAGGAGCCAATGAAAAAACTATTCGCAGTGATGCTAATACCATTTTTCTTGACTTCTCTTTCTGTTGTTAGTACCGAAAAAAATGTTGATTTAAGTAATGCAGCAAAATACCAATTGACAGCTGGTGTGGCAGCATCGACAACTTACTTTGATGCTGTGCCATCAAATCCAGTCCTTGCTAAAACTAGCGAGGTTTATAAAGATAGTAATCTAACAGTTGTTTCTAGAACGATTGCCGCTAATAGTCAATTGGATATTGTTAGCATTCTGATTAACGATAACTCTCAACCTGTTTTTGAGTTATCAGATGGTAACTATATTGAAGCTAGCCACCAGTTGATTTACGATGATGTTATTCTTAGCCAAGAGTCACTGTCAGAAAACTACTGGCTAAAGGATGGTTTTCAAGTTTATCAATCACCATATGTAGTTGGAACACAAGAAGTGAAGACAGATTTAAACGCTTATTCAGCAGTTACTGTTTCACAAAAAGCGACAACTCATCATGGAACTTATTATAAAGTTGATGGTAAAGGATGGATTAGCGAAGAAGCTTTGTCTGATACTGATAACCGTATGGAAAAAGTTCAGCAGGTTCTCAATCAGAAGTACAATAAAGGTAACTATTCCATCTACGTTAAACAACTGTCAACCCAAGAAACAGCAGGGATTAATCCTGATACAACAATGTATGCAGCTAGTGTTGCCAAATTAGCGACACTGTATTACGTTGAAGAAAAAATTCAGGATGGCAGTGTTAAGATGGATGATAAACTAAAATACACTGCTGATGTGAATACTTTTGCTAAAGCTTATAATCCAAGCGGTAGCGGAAAAATTAGCAAAACTGCTGATGACAAAGATTACAGTGTTGAAGATTTATTAAAAGCTGTATGTCAGAACTCTGATAACGTTGCGACAAATATTTTAGGTTATTATGTCGCTAAACAATACGGTGAACATTTCACTTCAGATATTAGTGCTATAACTAATACAAATTTCGATATGAAGTCACGTGAAATGTCATCTAAAACTGCCGCTGATTTAATGGAAGCTATCTATCAGCAAAATGGAGATATTATCTCATATCTATCATCAACAGCATTTGATAATGCACGTATCTCTAAAGATATTAATGTTCAGGTAGCTCACAAAATCGGTGATGCTTATGATTACAGACACGATGTTGCTATCGTTTATGCTAATCAACCTTTTATTTTGTCAATTTTTACAGATAAAGCTTCTTACGACGATATTTCAAATATCGCTAATGACGTTTACAATATTTTAAAATAAGTGATGTCTTATGTATGATAAATTAGTAAAAGAAATTCAAAAAAAGGCTTATTTTGCCAAACATAAAAAAGTTTTAATAGCTGTATCAGGTGGAGTAGATTCTATGAATCTGCTACACTTTTTGTATATATACCGAAAAAAACTCGGAGTAGATATTGCCATTGCTCACGTGAATCATAAACAACGTCTTGAGTCAGACACTGAAGAAGCTTATTTGCGAGAATGGGCAAAAGAGCACCAAATTCCGATTTATGTAGCCTACTTTTCTGGGGCTTTTTCGGAAACAGCTGCGCGTGATTTTCGTTACAAGTTTTTTAAAGAGTTGATGGCTGAGCATTCTTATACAGCGCTTGTAACAGCACATCATGCCGATGACCAAGCTGAGACGATTTTTATGCGACTGTTACGTGGCAGTCGTTTACGCCATTTATCAGGAATGCAAACCGTGAATGCATTTGGTGATGGTGAATTGATTCGACCATTTTTGGCATATTCTAAAAAAGAGTTACCTGATATCTTCCACTTTGAGGATGATACCAATCGCTCTTTAGATTTTTTGAGAAATCGTATTAGGAATCGTTATTTTCCAATTTTAGAGGAAGAAAATCCTAAATTTAAACAAGCCCTTCGTCATCTTGGAAATGAAAGTCAGCAACTTTTCCAAGCTTTTCAGGATTTAACAAAGGATATTGATCCAACAAATTGTTCTCAATTTCTAGCTCAGACTCCTGCAGTTCAAGCCCTTCTTTTTCAAAATTACCTTGAAAACTTTCCTGAATTGCAAGTGTCTCATGGACAGTTTGAGGAAATGTTGCATCTTTTAAGAAATAAATCTAATGCTAACTATCATGTGAAATCAGATTACTGGCTAGTTAAAGATTATGAAACATTTCAAGTGAAAAAAATCAGCCCTAAGACCGATGGGGAAATAGCTCAAAAGATGCTAGAATATAACAGTATAGTCAATTATGGTCAGTTTCAATTTCAATTTGTTAGCAAAGATAAGGAAGGCATAGCTGTTTACAGTTTAAATCCTATTCTTTTAAGAAAAAGACAGGAAGGTGACCGCATTGATTTTGGAGATTTTTCGAAAAAATTGCGTAGGCTTTTTATCGATGAGAAAATTCCAAGTCAAGAACGTGCCAATGCCATTATCGGCGAGCAGGATGGAAAAATTATTTTTGTCCAGGTTGCTGATAAAACTTATTTGAGAAAACCCTCTAAACATGATATAATGGAGGGCAAATTGTATATTGAAAAAATTAGAAATAGGTGATGTCATGCTTGAACAAGATATTGAAAAAGTGTTGTATTCTGAAGAGGAGATTATTGCCAAAACCAAAGAATTAGGCGCACAACTTACAAAAGACTATGAAGGTAAAAATCCTCTATTAATTGGTGTTTTGAAAGGTTCTGTACCTTTTATGGCAGAATTGATTAAACATATCGACACACATGTCGAAATTGATTTTATGGTTGTCTCTAGCTACCACGGCGGAGTAAAAAGCAGTGGTGAAGTAAAAATCCTTAAAGACGTTGATACGAACATTGAAGGTCGTGATGTTGTCTTTATCGAAGATATTATCGATACAGGTCGTACTCTAAAATACCTTCGTGATATGTTCAAATACCGTAAAGCAAATTCAGTAAAAATCGCAACCCTTTTTGATAAACCAGAAGGTCGTGTTGTTGACATCGAAGCAGACTATGTCTGCTACGATGTTCCAAACGAATTTATTGTAGGGTTTGGTCTTGACTATGCTGAACGTTACCGTAATTTACCATATGTTGGCGTTTTGAAAGAAGAAATCTATTCAAATTAGTAGAAAGTCGTTAGTTATATATGAAAAATAACAAAAATAATGGCTTTGTTAAAAATTCCTTTATTTATATTCTTGTTATTATTGCGGCAATTACCGCATTTCAATACTATTTGAGAGGAACAAGTACACAAAGCCAGCAAATTAATTACTCGACTTTGGTTAAACAAATTAAAGCGGGTGATATTAAATCGATTACTTACCAGCCAAACGGTAGCATTATTGAAGTAAGTGGTAAGTATTCGAAACCTAAAAAGACAAAATCAAGTGCCTCTCTTCCTTTCTTAGAAGGAAATAACTCAACATCAGTTACTGAGTTTACATCAATTATTTTACCAAGTGATTCTTCTATTGATACACTTACTAAAGCAGCTCAAAAAGCTGACGTTGATGTAAACATTAAGCAAGAAAGTTCAAGCGGAGCTTGGCTATCTTTGGCACTAACTTATCTTCCACTTATTCTAGTGATTGCCTTCTTCTTCATGATGATGAATCAAGGTGGTAATGGTGCACGTGGTGCGATGAGTTTTGGTAAGAATCGTGCTAAGTCACAAAATAAAGGTGATGTTAAAGTAAGATTCTCAGATGTTGCTGGAGCAGAGGAAGAAAAACAAGAACTTGTTGAAGTTGTTGATTTCTTGAAAAATCCTAAGAAATATAAAGCACTCGGTGCTCGTATTCCAGCCGGAGTCCTTCTTGAAGGACCTCCAGGAACAGGTAAAACATTACTTGCGAAAGCTGTCGCTGGTGAAGCTGGCGTCCCATTCTTCTCAATTTCAGGTTCTGATTTTGTTGAAATGTTTGTGGGTGTCGGTGCGAGTCGTGTTCGATCACTCTTTGAAGATGCTAAGAAAGCTGAACGTGCGATTATCTTTATCGATGAAATCGATGCTGTTGGTCGCAGACGTGGTGCTGGTATGGGTGGCGGAAATGATGAACGTGAACAAACTCTTAACCAACTCCTTATTGAAATGGATGGTTTTGAAGGAAATGAAAACATCATTGTTATTGCCGCAACTAACCGTAGCGATGTCCTAGACCCTGCTCTTTTGCGTCCAGGGCGTTTTGACCGTAAGATTCTTGTAGGAAGTCCAGACGTTAAAGGACGTGAAGCTATTCTTCGAGTACATGCTAAAAACAAACCATTGGCAGAAGATGTTAACTTAAAAGTTGTTGCACAACAAACCCCTGGATTTGTCGGTGCTGATCTTGAAAATGTCTTGAATGAAGCTGCCTTGGTTGCTGCACGTCGTAATAAAACTAAAATTGATGCTTCAGATATTGATGAGGCCGAAGATAGAGTTATTGCAGGTCCTTCTAAGAAAGACCGTACTATTTCACAACGTGAACGCGAAATGGTTGCTTACCATGAAGCTGGACACACAATTGTTGGTTTAGTGCTTTCAAGTGCTCGAGTTGTCCATAAAGTTACAATTGTCCCTCGTGGACGTGCTGGTGGATACATGATTGCTCTTCCAAAAGAAGATCAAATGTTACACTCTAAGTCTGATCTTAAAGAACAATTAGCTGGTTTGATGGGTGGACGTGTTGCAGAAGAAATTATTTTTAATGCTCAAACAACTGGTGCATCAAATGACTTTGAACAAGCAACTCAATTGGCTCGTGCCATGGTAACCGAATATGGTATGAGTGAAAAACTAGGCCCAGTCCAATATGAGGGTAATCATGCTATTATGGCAGGTCAAGTTTCACCAGAAAAATCATACTCACCTCAAACAGCACAAATGATTGATGATGAAGTTCGCGCACTTCTAAATGAAGCACGTAATAAAGCGGCTGATATTATTAATAATAATCGTGAAACTCATAAACTTATTGCTGAAGCACTTCTTAAATATGAAACACTTGATGCTGCACAAATTAAATCTATCTATGAAACAGGTAAAGTTCCTGAAGAATTAGAAAACGATACAGAAGAAGCACACGCTCTTTCATATGATGAAGTCAAAGAAAAAATGGATGATTCTGAAGAATAATCTACATAATAGGTAGAAAACAGTCAGAAAAGACAAAAGAAGGCTCGTAGAGCCTTCTTTTTTTATCTCCCAATAGAAAAGTAGTGCTCAAATAATATGCTTAAAAACGGGCTTATTAGCTGCTAATATGAAGGTGGCTAGAATAAATCAAAAAAAGCTAAAAAACATGTTGACAGAGGAAATGAAGTTTAGTATACTAAATAAGCTGTTGTTTGAGGCAGCAAACATTTCAAAAGGCTTTGAAAAAAAGTTCAAAAAACTTCTTGACAAAGCGTTGAAGAAATGATAAACTAATATAGCTGTTGTTCGAGAGAGCGACGGTAACAAATTTGAAAAGAGCTTGAAAATTTCTTA